>DDCV01000040.1:9471-25242 GCA_002335845.1 Rickettsiales bacterium UBA1997
GAATTATTGCTTAGAACCCATACTTCAAACACTCAAATTCGCAAAATGCTGAGCTCAAAGCCGCCAATGCAAATTGCCTCCTTGGGTCGAGTTTTTCGTTGTGACTCTGATAAAACTCACACACCAATGTTTCATCAAGTTGAGGGTTTTGCTGTTGGTGAAGATGTGACAATGGGTAATTTAAAATGGGTTTTAGAAAATTTCTTACAAAGGTTTTTTGAAAATAAAAATATCGAATTAAGATTTCGTCCTAGCTTTTTTCCTTTTACTGAACCTTCAGCTGAAGTCGATATTAATTATGGAATTGACAATCAAAACAGAGTTGTAATTGGCAAGGGAGATAAATTTATGGAAATATTGGGTTGCGGCATGATTCATCCCAATGTTCTGAGTAGCTGTGAAATTGATGCTAAAAAATATCAAGGCTTCGCCTTTGGCATTGGCATTGAAAGATTGGCCATGCTAAAATATGGCATTAATGATCTAAGAATGTTTTTTGATAATGATGCTCGGTTTTTACATCATTATGGATTCTAAAGAATTACTTATTTAGCCAAAACTTGACTAGATAAGTAATTTAAATTAGACATTAAAGATGACAAGCATTAGAGAGTGGCTAAGCAAAAGTCATTTCCTTTTCTTTTGATCTTTTTAATCTCTTACGTTCATTGGGATCAAGTAATTTTTTGCGTAGCCTTAATGATTTTGGAGTTACTTCCACTAACTCGTCATTAGCGATATAAGTAATCATCTCTTCTAGCGTTAAATCTTTTGGTGGTGATAATCGAATTGCTTCATCAGTTCCAGAGGCTCTAACATTGGTAAGCTGCTTTCCTTTTAGAACATTAACCTCCAAATCCCCCTGTTTAGCATTTTCACCAATAATCATGCCAGAATATACTTTTTGCTGTGGCTTAACAAATAAAATTCCACGATCTTGTAAATTAAACAAAGCATATCCAACTGCTTCGCCCGGATCTGTTGCAATTAGTGCACCATTTCTTTTAGTAACCAACTCTCCTTTGTAAGGTATATATTCGTGAAAAATTCTATTTAAAACTCCACTACCTTTGGTATCGGTTAAAAATTCACTTTGATAACCAATAAGACCGCGAGATGGTACATGAAAAATGATTCTAGTCTTGCCGCCGCTAGATGGCTTCATTTCTATCATATCACCTTTTCGGCTTGATAGTTTTTCAACAACACTGCCGCTATGCTCTTCGTCAACATCGATCACAACTTCCTCGCATGGCTCTAGAATTTGCCCATCCTCTTCTTTTTTGAATAATACTTTTGGTCTAGAAACTGAAAGCTCAAAACCTTCACGACGCATATTTTCAATTAACACACCAAGCTGCAATTCACCACGACCTCCGACCTCAAAAGAATCATTGCTTTGAGCTTCTTTAACTGTAATGGCAACATTGGTCTCGGCTTCGCTAAAAAGGCGATCACGAATCATGCGTGAAGTGACTTTACTACCTTCCATGCCAGCTAAGGGCGAGTCATTAACGCCAATAGTTATTGACATTGTTGGTGGGTCAATAGGGGTTGAGGCAATCGGATCCTTGACTGCAATATCACACAAGGTATCAGATACCGATGCTTTTTCAAGTCCAGCAATAGACACGATATCACCAGCCTGAGCTTCTTCTACAGGCACTTTTTCAACTCCTCGAAAAACATGAAGCTTAGTTAAGCGACCTTGCTCCATAATTTTGCCATCAAGATTTATGGCTTTAAAGCTCATTAAGTTTTTAGCGGTGCCTGAATAAATTCTACCAGTTAACATGCGTCCAAAGTAAGAGCTGTGGCTAAGCAAGGTTGCTAACATTGAAAATGGCGCATTAACATCAAATTTTGGCGGCTCAACATGTTTTATGATTAAGTCAAAAAGTGGTGATAGATCTTTTTTTTCATCTTTTTCTAGATCTTCAACGCACCAACCATCACGACCAACTGCATAAAGAGTCGGGAAGTCGAGCTGTTGCTCATTGGCATCAAGAGCAACAAATAAGTCAAAGATTTCATCTAAAACCTCATCAGGTCTAGCGTCGGAGCGGTCAATTTTATTAATAACAACTATTGGCTTTAAGCCCAGAGCTAATGCTTTAGCTAAAACAAATTTGGTCTGTGGCATAACGCCTTCGGCGGAATCAACCAAAAGTAAAGCGCTATCAGCCATACTTAAAACCCTTTCAACCTCACCACCAAAATCAGCGTGCCCGGGAGTGTCGATAACATTGATTTTATTATCTTTCCACATGATAGAGGTGCATTTTGCAAGAATCGTGATGCCGCGTTCTTTTTCAAGATCGTTAGAGTCCATCACCCTTGTTTCAACATTCTGATGTTCTTTGAAGCTGCCACTTTGATGCAGCATGGCGTCAATTAAAGTTGTTTTGCCGTGATCAACGTGAGCAATGATAGCGATATTTCTGAAATTTGTCATTTAAAAATTGATTCTGTTAAGTTTGGAGTATCTTGATATATTTTATAAGATAAAAGATAGAGTTCGATATATGATCTATAGCATTAAATATGGGAAATGTTATTATTTCATTTCGTAACTTTGTGCATAGTATAATTACTTGCTAAAAAACTAACTGTCAAATTATCTCTTGCCAAAAATAGCCGTACCAAGGCGAATATGTGTAGAATTTAAAGCAATTGCTTGTTCGAAATCCTCGCTCATACCCATGGATATTTTGGCAATATTATTTTTGTTGGCTATTTTGGCGAGCAGGGCAAAATAGGGTGAGGCATATTTTTGTGCTGGAGGAATGCACATTAATCCAGTGATATTAATGTTGTTTTGGAGATGACAAAATTCAATAAATTCTTTAATTTGAGATGGATCTATGCCACCCTTTTGCTCTTCTTCGCCAATATTTACTTGGATGAAGCACTCAATTTGTTTATTTTGCTTAATACATTCTTTGGATAGATTTTTTACTAGATTTTCACTATCTAATGTTTCAATGCAGTCAAATAGATGCGCAGCTTCTTTAGCTTTATTGCTTTGAAGGTGGCCGATAAAATGTAATTTAATTTGTGGATATTGCTCTTTTATTTTTGGCCATTTTTCTTTGGCTTCTTTAATGTAATTTTCGCCAAAAATTGTGCAACCAGCATTTATGGCTTGTATTATTCTTAATTCTTCAACTTTTTTTGAGACGGCAACTAGATTTATTTCAGATTTTTTTCTTTCATAAATTTTACAACTATTATTAATTCGTTCATTGATTAGATAAAGATTTTTTTCGATTTGATTCATGATTGTTAATAGAAAATTAATTAAAGTTTGTTTTAGTGATAGCAAGAAAGTTGGTAATTTGGAAAATATTTTACAAAAATTACCAAAAAATAGTTATTTTATTTTTCGTGAATATTATCTAGATAAAGATAACCGCTTTTCATTAGCTAAGAAACTAAAAGAAGTCGCCAATAAAAGACATATTAAATTTATTGTGGCAATGGATTTTGACTTGGCAAGAAAAGTTGGTGCCGACGGCGTTCATTTTTCTGATCACAAAAAGCTACCTTTTAGTTTTTTTTCTCGCAATTTATTTAAGAAAAATTTTATTTTTAGCTATTCATGTCACAACCTAAAATCAGCATTATTTTCTCATAAAAATGGCTTTGATTTGAATTTTATATCTCCAATTTTTACAACAACCAGCCATGCTGATTCTAATATATTGGGTAAAATTGGGTATTTAAAGATTTTGCACAAATGTCCAAATATTTTACCCTTGGGTGGGATTAATAATAAAAATATAACTTTTATTAAAAAAAGCGGTGCCTTAGGTTTTGGCGCTATTGATTATTTTAATTATTTAAAAGATGAATAAAATTACTCCTGTTATACTTTCTGGCGGCTCTGGCACAAGATTGTGGCCACTATCTCGTAAATGCTATCCTAAGCAATTTTTGAATTTTTTTGGTGATAAAACTCTTTTTCAAAATACAGTTTTAAGAGTAAGCGATGTCGATATTTTTAAAGATCCATTGATTATTTGCAATAATGAGCATCGCTTTATGGCGGCCAATGATTTACAAAATATTGGGATTAAGGCTAGTTCAATTATTCTGGAGCCTATGGCTCGCAATACTGCGCCAGCGATTGCAATTGCAGCTTTGAATATTTTACAAAATAATGATAAGGATAATGATTTGATGCTAGTAATGCCCTCAGATCATTTAATTGAAGATAGTAAAGGTTTTGTTGATAATGTTAAAAATGCCCAAAATTGCGCTAATGAAGGAAATTTGGTGACTTTTGGCATTGTTCCTGATTTGCCTGAAACTGGTTATGGCTACATTAAAAAAGGAGATATAACCAATTATGATCATGTCTATAGCGTATTACAATTTGTTGAAAAACCAGATTTAGATTCAGCAAAAGAATATATTAAATCCAAGCAATATTTTTGGAATGGCGGTATATTTTTATTCAAAGCTACTGATTTTATTGATGAGCTAAAAAAATTCTCTCCCAAATTACTCGATTTGTGCAAAAAATCTTATGAAAATTCCATTAACGATCTTGATTTTCTCCGCTTAGAAGCTGATGCATTTGGCGATTGCGATAATATTTCGATTGATTACGCGGTGATGGAGAAGTCAAAAAAAGTTTGCGTGTCATCTCTTAATGTCGGATGGTCGGATGTGGGATCTTGGCAATCCATTGCTAGCCATAGCGAAATTGATGAAAATGGCAATAGTTTAAAAGGCGATGTTGTTATTTATGATACGAAAAATTGCTATATTGATAGCAAGCATTCCTTGGTTACAACAATTGGTGTTAAGGATTTAATAATTGTGTCGCTGAAAGATGTAACTTTAATCGCCAATAAAAACTCTTCACAAGATGTAAAAAAATTATTTAATATCTTGCTTAGTAAAAAAAGGGAAGAATGTCAAAATCATACTAAGTCCTTTAGGCCGTGGGGTAGCTATGAGCAGATTGATTTAGGAAGCGGCTTTAAAGTTAAAAGAATTATTGTAAAACCCAAAGCTTCATTATCTTTGCAAATGCATAAGAATCGTAGTGAGCATTGGGTAGTGGTAAAAGGTCAAGCTCATGTTACTAACGATAATAAAGAATTTATCTTAAATGAAGATCAATCTACTTATATTGAAGTTGGTAAAAAACATCGCTTAGAAAACAAATCTAATGCAGATTTGGAGGTTATCGAGGTTCAAACTGGTGATTATTTAGGGGAAGATGATATCATTAGATTTAGCGATATTTATGGCAGATGATTTGCCGGGATCTTATACCAATTCCCAACTTTAGAAGCGCCAATTTTATTACTCCCGATAAGTTAATCATCGTTGTTTTGATTTAAGATTATTTAACTCTTTCAGCACAAGATTCATCCAGTTTTCATACCAATACCAATGATTTGCCACCATTGCGCCATATTGCTTTTTCGGATTCTTTGCATCTTTTTTCTTCCAAAGCTCTGTATGTTTATGCATATTGAATGAAGAAAATCCAGAATCTTGAGCTCGCTTTACAATTTCACTTGGTAGGAATTTTGCCTTTTCCACATTTTTCAACAACACATTGTGTATTTCCTTACCCTCTAAAGAATCTTCATCAATAAATCTTATTGCCTTATCAGCTTGATTTTTATGATTAACTTTGTCTCTCGTATATATTACTCTATAACTGTACAGCGGATCGCTTTTGCTGACTAACCCGTTTTCAAAGTCTGATATAAAATTTACTAAATTTTTAGGAAGATTAGATGCTAACTTTAATTGAGAGACTTGATCTTCTCCAAAAGCAAATAATTGCAATGCGACTGAAATAGTTTTATCTAGCCCAAAATCATTACCAAAAATATCTTTTATCGATTTATTATAATTGATACAACATGCTTGAAATTTTGCACTTATAGAATCATCAATTTTGCTTGTCATTTGATGCTCTATCTCATGTCTAATTCCCATTAGAAATTTAATGTTATCTTTTATTGGATCAGATAGAGGACAATGTTCGCAGTTTAAGCATTTTGCCAAATCCCAAAATTTATCTGCACCATATTTAGTTTTATAAAATTTTTTTCTCTTAAAATTCTGTTTATAATAACGATATTCTATACCCTCTTTTCTATAATAAGAGTGCATCAAATATGTCCAGGCAATGTTCATGAGGACGATAAAAGATTCTGATTTAAAAGTGATTAATGGATTATTAAAAACTTGTATTGCAGCTAAAGCGGATTCTTGAGATTTTTTTATTAACTCATTTGATAGAGAGAAGAACCTTCTTTCTCTTTTTTTATTAGCCATTTCAGTAATTCATTTATGAATAAATCTCCCTTCCCAACTCCCTAACCGCTGAAAAATAATGATCTTTACCGCTAAATTCTTAAATAATTCCAAAAATTGAGCCAATTTTGTCAAATGGATTTGCGGTTAAAATATTAATATTTTCAAAATGTTCTACGCCTTGATTTGCATCATTTTTTTGTTTCTTTTTATTTCAAATAAGTTGGTGATAGCTTGATCTATTAGATGAAAAACTTCTTCAAAACCTTCTTCGCCTTTAAAATATGGATCATATATTTCATCATGATGTTCATTTTTAACTTGGCAATATTCAAGCATTGGATGAATTTTTTTACGATACTGCTTAGGACATATTTTTCTGATATTTTTATAGTGTGTGTTGTCCATGGTCAATATAAGGTCGAATTTGACAAAATCTTCCTCATTAACTTGACGAGCTTTTATATTATCAAATGAAATGCAATATTTCTCACCCGTTTTTATTGATCTTGCATCAGGAAACTCTCCCGAATGTTCATTACTTATGCCAGCTGAATCAAAAATAAATTCGTCATCAACTCCATATATTGCTGATTTTTGTCGAGCAATTGCTTCGGCTGTTGGAGATCGACAAATATTTCCGGTGCAAACAAATAATATTTTCATTTAGTTAAATTTTTCTTTGCGAAGAAAACCAAATTTCTCCGGTAATTTATCATTAAGTAAATCTGCAATAATTTGTCCCGATGCCAAAGATAATGTCCAGCCCAAAGACCCATGACCAGTATTTATAAATAGATTGCCATATTTTTTTACATTGCAAATAAGGGGCAGCGAGTTAGCGCGAAATGGCCGTAATCCTGACCAGCTACTATCCTTATCTAATTGTCCAGAAGATGCAAAGCTATTTTTCATAGTTTTTTGCAAAAAATCCATTTTGCTTTTGTTGATATTTCTTTGATTATTATTGATTTCAAGAATTCCCGCTGATCGAAATTGGCTGCCAATTCTACTGTAAACAATCTTGTTGCTAGCATCTGTTAAGGCTATTTTGGGAGCATCTTCTTGAGTTGCATTGGTTGAAAGGCTGTATCCTTTTAGGGGATGAATTTTGGGATCAATTTTTATGCCCTTCAATAGATCTATTCCTGAAAATCCAAGAGCATATATGTAGCTATCAGCTTTATAAACATTTTTTGATGTGTTAATGCCAGTGATTTTCTTGCGATTAGTTAGGATATTTTTAATTTTAGTATTATATTCAAATTTAACTTTATATTTTTCTTGGCATATTTTTGCTAGATTTAGGGTAAATTTTGCACAATCACCGCAGGAATCATTTTGATAAAAAAGACCGCCAGCTAATTTATTTTCTTGATAAAGCTTAACTAGGCTTGGCTCTTTTTCTAGGCATTGCTCTGGGTTAAGTATTATAATTTCATTATTGATAAGATCTAGGTTTTTGGCATGAGACACGGCTCTGTTAAGCTCTTTCTTGTTTCTATAAAAATGCAATATACCGCTATTATTAAAATCAAATTCTATGCTTTCTTCAGCGGATATTTTATTAAATAATTCTCGGCTTAATGTTGAAATGCGATAAAGGTTGCGACTATTTTTATGTGCAGCTATGCCAAAAGAGTTACAAAGAAGAGAGGTTATCCAAGATATGAATTTTTTATCTTTAAGATTGTGAATTGAAATATGTGGCTGAGTGGAAATCAATGCGCGGATTAATTGAAAAAATGATATTGAGGCTGACCAGTTTTCAACATGACCAAAACTTAGTTGTCCACCATTGGCATAAGAACATTCTTGCGCAGCTTGTGAATTAGCTTCAATAACCGTCACATCATAACCAGCTCTTGCTAAATAATATGCGCTTGAAATACCTATAACACCAGCTCCTAAAACTATAACTTTCATTTACTAATGAATAATTTAATTGAATAATTAATTAATTAATTAATCTTGGAATTAATAGATTGCAAATTGGTATTCTTTTACAAGAAAAGCAAGATGCCTGCTTTAGAAAAGTCTTCTATTAACCCGTGCACTAACTAGTTGCTGATTAATTTATGAACTGATTAATATCTTATACCAAAATCCATCCTTAAAATAAGCTGGTATTTATTAAATTTTAGCTTCATCTTTTTGTTTTTAGAAGCCATAAAGTCTTGGCCCTTATGGATATAAGGACTCTATTTTATGACTTTTAAAATTCAAAAATACCGATTTAATGATTTTAACAACCATTTAGGTTGTTAAAATTGATTAAATCTATGCACAAAGATTTAATTAGAGATGGACTTTGGTATCACGCAGCAAAATTTCAATATGCCTAATATGACCCATAGTAATATATCTAATATATTCAATATTCCAGCAAATTATAATTTTTGTGATACGCTTCATAGCTTTGTTAAGCAAAATTATGAAAATAATATTGAGTTAACTATATTATTATCAAGCAAAAGAGCTTGTCGTGAATTAAAGAAAGTTTTTGCCAAAAATGGCGAAGCTCTTATCATGCCAAGGATAAAATCAATTGCTGATATTAATTATGAAGATTTTATTTTTCTTTTTAAAGGCAGCAATCAATCTGAGTTTCAAGAAGAGCTTGAAAAGGTAATTGATGAAATTTTTAGTTATAAAGTTTTATCCGGTATTGATGAGTTATTTTATTTAGCTCAGGAGGTGAAGAAGGTAAAATTTTTTGGCGCTACTAGCAATCTTAACCAATCTTTAAAAATCGCAAATAATCTATGTCAACTTTTTTTGGAGATAGAAAAAAATGGTTTAGAGCTGCAAGATTTTGATGCTGTGGATGATTCTAATTTATCGCAACATCGTCAAGTTACATTTGAATTTTTAAAGAATTTTTATTTTCAAATCAAAAATTCTCTAATCAAAGAAAGAGTTATTTTTGAGAGCTCTTTTGTAAATTTAAAATTGTCTAAATTCATTAAATTTTTAGATGAAAAAAAATTGCAAAAGCCACTAATAATCGCCGGATCAACAGCGAGTACTAATATTGGCAAAGGCTTAATTAAAGCGGCAATTGGCGATAATAAGTCACGCATAATACTTTCAGGATTTACTGCTAAAAAAACAGATCAAGAAAGCCATCCGCAATTTTTCTTAAATCGCCTCATTGACTCGTTAAAATATGATTTTTCGACAATAACAAACTTAAAATATAATAAATTTTTATTAAGCCCGGAATCAAGAATTGATGCAATAAGAAATATTTTTTTGCCAGCCAACGAGATGGGATCTTTAAAAGATTGTATAATTGATGACTCTTTTAATGATATGTCTCAAAATATTTCCACTTTAGAGGCTAAGGATCGATTCTTGGAAGCTAGTATGATTGCCAAGATAGTTGGTGTCGAGCTACAAAAAAAACAGAGAATTGCCATCATTAGTGCCGATTCTCAGATTTCTGATCTGATTAAAAGTGAATTAGAGCTAATTAATATAAAATATAATGATAGCAGTGATATAAATATTACTAAAAATCCACTTATTAATTTTTTGTTAATGATTGTTGATTTTTGTTGTAGCGATTTTAATTCGCACAGCTTTTTATCTATTGTTAAACATGATTTATGTCGCTATTCACTGCAAAAAGATCTGCTAGAGAAGTTTGAATTAGAAATATTGCGTCAAAATAGATTGGATGATGGTATAAAGGGTATAAAATCTCAGCTAGAAAAATGTGATGATGATAATCTGAGAGTATTTTTTGATAAATTTTATGATGATTTGAATATTTTTCTTGAATGCTCTGGTCGCCCTCTGGGCAGCCAAATATATTCACTAATTTTAGCGGTAGAAAAACTAACTCAAAAATCTTGGCTTGAATTGTTAAGGCTGCAAGAATGCAGTTTAGAAATTTTTGAGTTTATCGAGAGCTTAAAAAAGAGATCTGATTTTATTGATGATTTCTCTGATCTAGCTTTGATATTAAAAAATCTATCATCGCATATTTCTTATTTTAAAAAAAATGATATCAGTGATAATTCTGAGTTATTAGTGCAAATAATATCTCCAATAGAAGCAAGATTATTAAATTTTGATTTAGTGATTATTCCAGCATTAAATGACGGGATTTTTCCAAAAAATAATCCCGAAAACTGGTTGGGGCGAAAAATAAAAAAAGATTTAAATATAGATAATACTCTTAAGCAAATTGGTCAAAATGCTCATGATTTTTGTCACTATTTAGCTAGTAAAAAAGTGATATTATCGCGTCATTTAAGTGATGATGATAATATATCTAGTGCATCACCTTTTTGGCTAAGATTTGATTTATTTTGTCAAAAATTTGATATCAAAATTAAGTCACATCACTTTGTCCAAAGCAATAAATTGCAAGATCATAATGAGATTTATTCACAGGATTCAAAACCAGAAAAAGAAATAATTAATTTTGATTTTAAAAATATTTCAATTACCGATTGCGTTAGGCTTGTTAAAGAGCCTTATTTTGTTTTTGCCAAAAAAATACTAGGATTAAGAGAATTAAATAATATTGATTATAGACCAAGCTTTGCCGAGTTTGGCAGCTTTGTTCATGAGTCTTTAGAAAATTATATCGCTAAATATTCCGATTTACAAATTGATGATTTCTTGCGCGAGGCTAAAATAATTTATCAAAATTATTTTTTAAGAGAAGAAGATGAGTTACTATGGTGGTCAAAATTTCCAATAATATTACACAATTTTATCAAAGATAATGAGAGTTTTATGGGATGTAATAATATGCTCGAAGTTCCGGTTGAGATGGAATTATCTGGTCATAAAATTATCGGAAAAATTGATAGAATTACATTTGATCAAGATAATGGCGTGCAAATCATAGATTATAAAACTGGAACCATACCAGCAAAAAAAGATGTTTTGTCTGGCGTTGAGGCTCAGCTATCTATAGCTGCGTTAATGATATCATCTTGTAAATTTTCTGATAAATTACCTCAAATAGATGTGAGTCAAATTAAGGCTTTGAAATATTGGAAAGTATCAAATAGTCAAAAAAATAATATCAAAACCATGGTTGATGATGGCGACATGATGGATGTAATTGCTGCAACAAGAATTGGCCTAGAATCTATATTTGATCATTTTTTTATTAAAAAAAATGAATTTATAATGAATGATAGAAATAATTTAGGATGCTACTGGCATTTATCGCGTCTGAAAAGCTAAAAATAATTGACAAAATTGTCTTTGTATCATTTTATCCTAGGATTTTGGGATTTAAGAACTTTTTAATAACTCAATTCCTTAACTTCATCAATAAGCAACCCAAGCAACCCATGTTCATCATCAAGCGCTTTTTTTGCCTCCTATTCTTTATCGTTATTATATCTTGCTCGCATGGCATTGAAGTTGTTGAGGGAAATTTTGTAAATGGCGTAAAAATATACCAATATAAAGCGAGCCTTTTACAAGATAACGAAAATATTGTGATTGGTAGGATTAAAGTGATAGATGAGGTTGGAGGCCTTGGATCTCCAGGTTTGGATATTAGTAATAAATGCCAAATAAATATTTATGATAATCAAAGCTTTACCGATAATCGCTCAAGCGCTACTAATCAAAATATAATTTGGGCAACAGACTTTCCTAATAAAGGTGATATTAGCAATATATATAACGGCTATTTTGCTACTAAGGTAAGAGGAAATGATGTTTATATTTATGGCTTAGAATGCCTTAACAAAAGCAAGTTAGAGCATGATTTTATTAAATCTGATTATTATATCAGTAACAATGGTGAAAGAGTAAAAGGCTATGATATAAAATCTAGATTTTACTTTTCAGCTGATAGTAGCGGCGAGATTTACGACATTGGTAGCCTGACTTTTACCATTGATAAGAATGATAAAAAAAGTAGAGGTAAGGCGGCTAAATTTCAGCCAACTATAGATCTTAAAATTTCTAATTCAAAAATAAGCAATAACCAGATTGACCTTATTACAAAAATTGATTCTTTGCCACGCAATAGTATTAAAATAAAGCCCTACGAATTGTGGATAAAAGTCGATAGATTTAACTTAAAGAGATAGATCGCAGGCAATTACTAAATTGAAAATGGCATTAGGATTATAGGTCACAAAACTTTCGTTGATTTTAATTTATTAACTTACTATTATTGCGCGTCTTAATTTAGCACTTCATATCTTGCTTGCGGGCCCGTAGCTCAGCTGGATAGAGCAACAGCCTTCTAAGCTGTAGGTCAGAAGTTCGAATCTTCTCGGGCTCGCCATGTTTCACAAATTATTATATTTAATTTAAATATCACAATTATTCTTCTTATTCAAGCCGAAGATTGAAATCTAAAGCAAAAAATATTTTTATTAAATTATTGGATTGAGTGATTGGAATTGTTATTATTATAAGTCCAATATTTCTGCTTAAGAATTTTTTATATTTAATATAATATAACGCCAAATCTCATCTTTATTATTCTCATTCTTTAACCGAGCATATGTTTAATAAATATGTATAAATTGCAAAAAATTGGTAGTTTTTTAAAAAATATTTATCTAAATCTGCAGCCAATGTCAATTTTTACAACAAATTTATCATTTTTTGGCATTTTTTAAAAATTAAATAAAATTTTATGTCAACTATAGAAAGGACAAATAGCTCGGCCTCAATTCTTAAGCTAATCAAAGAAAAAGAAATAAAGTTTATTGATTTTAGATTTAGTGATTATCATGGCAAATGGTTTAATATTAGCCATTGCGCCGATATGGTAACACAAGATGCTTTAGATGAAGGCATTGCCTTTGATGGCTCTTCTGTTCCGTCTTGGAAATCGATTAATGAATCTGATATGATAATGATGCCACAATATGATACGGCATTTATTGATCCATTTACCACCTCTCCAACCTTAGTAATTACTTGCGATGTGATTGATCCAGAGAATAATATGGGTTATGACAGGGATCCAAGATATACTGCAAAAAAAGCAGAAAAATACTTGCAAGATAGTGGTATTGGAGATGCTGCTTACTTTGGTCCTGAGCCGGAATTTTTTGTTTTTGACGATGTGCGATTTGAAAATAAGTCCCACGGTAATTTTTACCAGATAGACTCAGAAGAAGCGCCTCATAATAATGCTTCAAAGATTGATGGTGGCAATTTGGGTCGTCGCTCGCCTATTAAGGGTGCATATTTTAATACCATGCCTTCTGATAATGGTCAGGATTTAAGATCAGAAATAGTAGATGCTTTAAAGCAAGTTGGTATAAAGCCAGCAATGCATCATCACGAGGTAGCTAACTCTCAATATGAAATCGGCTTTCTTTACGATTCTTTGGTAAATACGGCAGATAATGTACAAAAATTTAAATATGTAGTAAATAACATGTGCCATGCCTATGGCAAAACTTCAACATTTATGCCAAAACCAATCTTTGGCGACAATGGTTCTGGAATGCATGTGCACCAATCAATTTGGAAAGATGGCAAAAATTTATTCAGTGGCAATAGCCATGCTAATTTATCTGAAATTGCTCTTTATTATATTGGGGGTATCATAAAGCATGCCAAAGCAATTAATGCTTTTTCTAACTGCACAACAAATAGCTATAAGAGGCTTATTCCTGGTTTTGAAGCTCCTATTATGTTAGCTTATTCAGCAAAAAATCGTTCAGCTTCAATAAGAATACCACATGTTGGCAATGAAAAAGCGCGCCGCATTGAAACTCGTTTTCCAGATCCGTCAGCTAATCCATATCTAACATTTTCAGCTTTACTTATGGCGGGAATTGACGGTATTAAAAATAAAATCCATCCAGGAGATCCAAGAAATCAAGATTTGTATAATTTATCAATACGCGATCAAAAAAAGATACCAACCGTTGCTAAAAATTTGCGTGAGGCTTTGAACGCTTTAGATAAGGATCGTAGCTTTTTGACTGAGGGCGATGTGTTTAATAACAAGCAAATTGATGCCTATATTAAATTAAAATTACTCGAAGTTGAAAAATATGAGCAAACTCCTCATCCAATAGAATTTGAGTTATACTATAATTCTTAATCACATTGTTGCTAGGCAGCGCTAGAAAATTAATCATCTAGCGTTGCTAAATTATCTTCATCACAATTTAAACCCGAATTATCACATCACATGGTCGCCTTAATTAAAACCTTTGCCTTTAGCGGAATTGATGCATCTAAAATAGATGTTCAAGTAAAAATATCTTCAGCAGTTAATCCATTTTTTAATATAGTAGGTCTTGGCGATAAAGCTGTGGCTGAATCCAAAGAGAGAGTTAGGGCGGCGATTTCGTCAACTGGATTAGAGTGGCCAAGTAAAAGAATTATAGTTAATTTGGCTCCAGCCGATATTCAAAAAGAAGGTAGCCATTATGATTTAGCTATAGCTTTGGGGATAATGATTGAAATGGGGGTTTTGGAATCTAGAGCTGTTGATGATTATTTTGTTCTAGGGGAGTTAGCGCTAGATGGCGCGATATCAAAAGTTAATGGTATTATTTCTGCGGCCATTGGTGCCAATCAAAAAAATTGTGGCATAATTTGTCCAAAGGTCAATGGCTCTGAGGCTGCTTGGGCAGGGGATCTTAATATTATTGCAGCGGCTGATTTATTAACCCTTATAAATCATCTTAAGGGTCAGCAATTATTGGCAAGACCACAGGTTAAACAGCTGAAAATATCACAAAATTATCCAGATTTTTCCGAAATAAAAGGGCAAGAATCTGCTAAAAGAGCATTGGAGATTGCAGCAACAGGTGGCCATAATTTATTAATGATCGGCGCTCCAGGCGCTGGTAAGTCGATGCTTGCTTCAAGATTGCCAAGCATTTTGCCTGACTTAGAATTGATGGAAATTCTAGAAATTAATATGATTAATAGTGTTAGTGGCAAAATAAATGACGGCAATTTAATAACCCAGCGTCCTTTTCGAGAAGTTCACCATTCTTGTTCTATGCCTGCTATGGTAGGTGGCGGAAGCTTTGTGAAGGCTGGTGAAATTTCTTTGGCTCATAATGGTATATTATTTTTAGATGAGCTGGCTGAATTTCCCAGGCAAGTTTTAGATTCCTTAAGACAACCCTTAGAAAATGGCACAATCACAATTTCTCGCGTAAATTCAAGAATAAGTTTTCCAGCTAATTTTCAGCTTATAGCTGCGATGAATCCCTGTCCGTGTGGATATTTAGGCAGCAATTCTAAGGAGTGTAAAAAAGCTCCTATTTGTGGACAGGATTATAAAAATAAAATATCTGGACCATTGCTTGATAGAATTGATATGGTAATTGAAGTTCCGGTAATCGATTATTTCGATCATTATAATAAAAAAAGAGGGGAATCCTCAGAAATTATTAAAAATCGGGTTTTGGCTGGTAGAAAGCTACAAATCAACAGGTTTTCGTATCTTGATCAGGAAAAAAATATTACTAATGCCAATATGGATAGCGAGATGGTAGAAAAATATTG
>DDCV01000021.1 GCA_002335845.1 Rickettsiales bacterium UBA1997
TTGACGGATCTGGGTTTAAAATTCTTATTTTTGGCTAAAAGTGGAACTGACGTAGATTTTATCAATCTTTAGGCTGCGCAATTGTTGATGATCCTTCTGGTTGAGATGGCGAACTAGAATGTTGTTTTGCTTTTCGGATTGATTTGTCGATTTCTGTCCTAGCTAAAGTTGGTTCTTGCTCAATTAGTTCACTTAGGGCCTTAAAACCATGGATTCCTGCCCCATTTTCTTGATTTGGAGAAAATATGGCTGTTTTATTCTAGAATTATCTGAATCTAAGTGACGCTAAAAGACAAAAACGCAAAATCGGTTTTATTTTGATAAAATTATTAACCGGTGCACTGGTTAATATCTAGCCAAAAACTAATAATGGTATTTCAGCTTTATGTATTATTGTAGCTGTGGTGCTACCCAATATTAGGTTAAATAATTGTGAATTCTTATAGGCGCCCATGGCTAGGAGATCTATTTGGTTATTATTGACATATTCTAATATGGTTTTGTTGGCGGATTTACTATCTATAATTTGATCTGTTACTTTGAAGCTAGAATCTTGTAATTTAATTTTGGCTTGATTGATTATTTCTTGGTTTTTGGAGTTGTTTTCGCCAACATTTAGCAAATGACAGTGGCTTTGTTTGAGTAGGGGGCTGTTAATGATAAAATCTAGGGCTTTTTTACTGCCTTCATTGCCGTCATAGGCTAGGAGAAAATTCTTGATTATGGGCACTTTATCAGCGGCGATTAGCACAGGCTTTTTGCTGCTGCGGATCACCCTTTCAACATTTGAGCCAAGATGATTGGCGTCAGAATTGCTATGCTCGCCATATTTTCCCATAACTATTATTGTAACCTCATCTCCTAAATCTTTTATTGCTCCATCTAATGAATCGCGACGGTGTAAAATATCTACTTTTTTAATGCCTAATTCTTTAAATTTTGCCGTGGCATGATCAATAATAATTTGCCCTTTTTTCATTTCGATTTTGCCTTGGGCTTCGTCTATTTCTCCTAATTCTTTGAGCAAATCAACCTTAGCACCAAGACCAATGGCGCCGCTTAGATTATCATTATTTTTGTAAGTTAAGGAGGGTTCTATAACATGTAAAATAGCTATTTCTTGGCCAGTTTCTTTTGATGCCCAAGCACTAGCTTGACAAACATTGTTAGCATAAATTGAGCAATCTATAGCTGCGATAATTTTAGTCATAACTTTATATATTATTAGTGCCGATGCGATCAATCATTTGACTGCTTTTCTCATTTAAACCTATTAATTCTACTTTGCAGCCTTCACGACGAAATTTTAATATAACTTTATCAAGCGCGCCAACGCTGGATATGTCCCAGAAGTGAGCCTTGTTTAAATCAATCACGATTTTTTCAATTACTTCCTTAAAATCAAAGGCAGCAATAAATTGATCAGTTGAAGCAAAAAATACTTCACCACATACTCTATATTCACGACCCTTGCCATTCTCAATAATCTTTGATTCTATGGTAAATAAATTAGATACTTTGCTGGCAAAAAACAAAGCGCTAAGTAGCACGCCAACAAAAACTCCAAATGCTAGATTATGTGTAAAGACAACAGTAGTCACTGTAGCAACCATCACTATATTAGAGGATGTAGGATAGTTTTTAATATTTTTAATTGAGCTCCAGCTAAAAGTTCCAATTGAAACCATAATCATCACCGCCACTAGAGCTGCCATAGGAATTTGCTTGATAAAATCATCTAAAACCAATATTAAAAATAGTAAAAAGCTACCCGCAAAAAATGTTGATAAACGGCCTCGACCTCCAGATTTAACATTAATAACTGATTGTCCAATCATGGCACATCCAGCCATACCTCCAAAAAAGCCAGTTATGACATTGGCAATTCCTTGACCCCGACATTCACGATTTTTATCGCTATTGCTATCAGTCAAATCATCAACAATTGAAGCTGTTAAAAGTGATTCCAAAAGACCAACTGCGGCTAAAGCGGCAGCATAAGGAAATATTATGTTTAGAGTTTCTAAATTAAGTGGAATTTGTGGAATCAAAAACATAGGTAAAGTGTCGGGCAAATCTCCCATATCACCAACCATTCTTAAATCTATGTTAAAAAATACCGCAATTGCAGTAAGAGAAATTATGGCAATTAAAGGTGAGGGAATTGATTTTGTAACATAAGGAAATAGGTAAATAATAGCTAAGCCAACAGCAACGAAAGCATACATTTGCCAATTAGCATCATTAAATTCTGGCAATTGCGCCATAAAAATGAGAATGGCCAAAGCATTGACAAAGCCGGTCATAACTGACTTGGAAACAAAGCGCAATAACGAGCCTAGCCTCAATAGACCAGCTAATATTTGCAAAAACCCAGTCAAAACTGTTGTTGCCAATAGATATTGCAAGCCATGTTCCTTAACTAGAGTTGCCATCAATAAAGCCATAGCACCTGTTGCAGCCGAGATCATGCCCGATCTACCGCCAACAAAAGCAATTATCACGGCAATGGAAAAGGAAGCATAAAGACCAACTTTTGGATCAACTCCAGCAATAATAGAAAAGGCAATAGCTTCTGGAATTAAGGCCAAAGCCACAACCATACCAGCCAATAAGTCATTGCGAATATTGCCAAACCATTCTTGGCGAATTTTTGTTAAATAAATTGTCAAACGAAGATAATTTTAGGGTAAAAAGCGTCTAATTCTAATTTTTTAAATCTAAGATGTCTAGATCCTTATTGGTATAGCAAACGTTTTTAGTTGCTAATTTAATTGGAAATAATTAACTTATCATGCAGTTTATTATTAATTAACTCTTATTAAAGATGAAAAAAACTATACTAACTATATCTGCATTTGTACTCTTGGCATCTTGCACACATAAATATACCCCCGTTTCAAGTTCAATGATTAACATTACTGATTATAATATAGGTGATACTGGAGCCCTTAAAACAGGAGAAGCTTGCAGAATAACAGTTTTTGGCTTTTCTGCCGCCGATACAAGTACTTCAATAATTGATGCGATGAAAGAAGGTGAAATAACAAAAATTAAAATGGTTGATCGCAAAACTACAATTGCTCCATTTTACTATAAATATTGCATGGTTGTTCACGGTCTATAAGTTAAATAAAATATGTTTTTATGTTTAAAAAGCTGTTAATATACTTATCGGCAATAATTATAGCCTCTTGTTCTTATACGCAATCTGTAGATTTTCCTTACAAAGAATCTAGCGTTAATAATTTTTATATTGGAGATTTGAACAATATTCGAAAAGGCAAGAGTTGCATGACTGGGAGAAAGACTTTTGGTGGGATGTTAGGAAGATTATATGTAAAATTGATAAGCCACTCATGGTTATTTAATAAATATGAGACAGAAGAGGATTATTATGATTACCTTAAAAGTACAATTGGAAGACAGGAAGGAGATGCAACAACCTTAACAGCTGCTAGGATTGCTGGTATTAAGAAAGTCAAAATGATTGATCATGAGTATTCTATAACAGGTCTTCTAAGAAGAAAATACTGTGTTATCGTGTATGGCGAATGAAATTTGGCATTGTTACAATTTTTGATTGCCATTAATAGATAAGAGCCATTTATATTAGAGCATTTCCTAAAAACTATTGATTAATTGATTT
>DDCV01000130.1 GCA_002335845.1 Rickettsiales bacterium UBA1997
GGTATAGAAAGTCTAGGTTATTGGATACCTGTCAAGCAGTTTGTGAAATTGGTTGATTTGATTCTAATGCTAATTTTGCAGATGAAGCTCTAAATTCAGCAGAATAGTTATTTTTTTGTTGCTTGGACATTGGTTTGATTATTTATTGTTAAAATACGAATCTTAACTGTCCGAAATATCGTAGCCACATCAGTTTCCACATTTCATAATAATCAACATAGCCTGCTTTGAACGGCAATTCAGGATCAGTCTCGCTGCTTAAAATATTGGAATCATATCCTATCAAACTGATAGCAATTTTAAAAGTGGAGCAGGGCGTGTGCCTAGCTTTGCAATCACCATTTTGTTCGATTGTTTTGCCATTTTCTGTTGCCAAGAAGCAATTAGCATTAGCCAAAGCAGGCTTTGAAACTAATAACATAATAAGAAATAAGATATTTTTCGATATAATTTTTCTCCTTTATTGAAAAAATACACTTAACTAGTCGAGAAATAATATGCTAACTATTGGCAAGATAGGCATTCTTCATATTCAATAGGCTCTTGATTTGTTTCTTTCATTATAATATTATCTATCTGTGATTTATGAGATACTTTATCAGCTCTTTGAACTGATGTTGAGCGACAGTAATAAAGACTTTTAACACCTTTTTGCCAAGCTCTAAAATGAATTTCATGTAGATCTTTCTTTGAAGCATCTCCCGGAAGGAAAACATTAATACTTTGCGCCTGACAAATATATTCTTGCCTTTCTCCAGCTAAATCAACAACCCATCTTTGATCAATCTCTGGAGCTGTTTTAAATACCAACTTCTCATGATCATCTAAAAAGTCTAAATGTTGCACTGACCCTTCATTGGTTGTGATGGAAGACCAAACGTCATCGGTATTTCGCCCTTTTTCTTCTAACAGTTTAACAAGATTTTTATTTCTAACGCTAAAAGATCCTGTTAATGTTTTTTGCGTAAATGAGTTAGCAGCAAAAGGCTCAACCCCAGGAGATGAATTTCCGGCAATAATTGAAATAGAGGCCGTTGGAGCAATTGCCATCTTATTAGAGAATCTTTCTTCAACATTTTGCTCTTTAGCATCAAGGCACGCACCTCTTTCTTTAGCTAAATCTTTTGATGACTTATCGACACCTTTTTTAATGTGCTGAAATATTTTCTTATTCCACACCTTGCTCATAGCAGACTCGATTGGCACATTTTTACTTTGTAAGAATGAGTGAAAACCCATAACACCAAGACCGACACTTCTTTCTCTAGCCGCTGAGTATTTAGCTTTGCTCATGCTATCGGGTGCCTTATCAATAAAATCTTGCAAGACATTATCCAAAAAGCGCATAATATCCTCTATAATTAAATCATTATCTTTCCATTCTTCATAATATTCTAGATTTAGCGAAGATAGGCAGCAAACTGCCGTCCTGTCGTTACCTAAATGATCAATACCGGTTGGTAAAGTAATCTCACTGCAAAGATTTGATGTTTTTACATAAAGATTTTGCGCCTTATGATGTTCGGGTATAGATCTGTTAACGCTATCAATAAATAGCATATAAGGCTCACCAGTTTCAACCCTTGCCGTCAGTAGTTTAATCCAAAGAGATCTTGCGTCAACCTTTTCAACAGCCTGATTACTATGAGAGCTTTTTAAAGAGAACTCCTTGCCATCTTTAACCGCCTTCATAAACTCATCAGTTATAACGACTCCGTGATGCAAGTTTAATGAGCGACGATTTGGATCTCCTCCCGTAGGGCGTCGTAAATCAATAAACTCTTCAATCTCAGGGTGATGTATTGGCAAATAAACAGCGGCAGATCCCCTTCTTAAGCTGCCTTGCGATATGGCTAAAGTCTGTGAGTCCATTACTTTTATAAATGGAATTATTCCAGAAGTTTTACCATTTCCCCTTACGGTTTCACCAATTGAACGCAAATTACCCCAATAACTACCTATACCTCCGCCCTTTGAAGCTAACCAAACATTTTCGTTCCACAACTCAACTATTCCCTGCAAAGAATCTGA
Source organism: Rickettsiales bacterium UBA1997 (assembly GCA_002335845.1). The sequence goes on from DDCV01000130.1 coordinate 2,032, forward strand.
AGATTCATTTAAAAAACACGAGATCGGCAATCCTCTATTAGTACCGCCATTGCTTAGAATTGGGGTCGCTGGCATGAACCACAGATTTGATATATAGCCGTAAATTCTATCAGCATGATCCTGATCATCGCCGTAATAGCTGGAAACGCGAGCAAAAATATCTTGATAAGACTCGTCTGGCATTAAATATCTATCCTTAAGAACAGCTTTGCCAAAATCGCTGAGTCTGGCATCTTTTTTATTATCAACACTTACTTTAATTGCGCTTTTACTTTTATTTGCAATTCTTGAATTATCTATTTTATTCGTCATATATCTATTGAATTAAAGTTTGGCCAATATGCCAAATTAATCTTTTAAAAATTTTAAAAAAATCAATCTTGAAACAAATTATTGCATGCTTGACGCAAGCCTACTTATAACATAAATTGCCAATTATGCGAACCTCTGATATATTGCACATAATTAAGAAAATCAATATATAGTATTAATTTTGATTAAAAAAACACTATATATTGTGTTTTGTGTTTTTTACTAGGTGATAAATTAAATGTCTATATCCTTTTTAAGAAAAGTTTTTGCATATTCTTTCGACAAGAAGGTGGGCATCTTTTTTAGTTTTTTTAGCCATATATTTTCCTAGACTAACAGCATCTTCTAAGTTTGCTGCACATGATTTAGATAGCTCAAAAAGCTCCCCACCATCATGATCTAAAAGAATGGTTTTTAGATTAAGTTGGCGTTGAGAATTTATTTGACCATATGTTGCAACTGGCGTAAAGCAAGAAGCTCCAAGCTCCTCAAGAAAAGATCTTTCGGCTCTGATACATATTTCTGTTTCATCATGATTAGCATTGCGAAATATTTGAGAAATATTACTATCCCCACTTCTAATTTGAATAGCTAATGATCCTTGTCCGCCAGCTGGTAAAAAGCTATCAGTTGAGATAATTTCTTTAACATTAGCTACCTTATCAACTCTTTTTAGTCCGCAATATGATAATATTGATCCATCAACATTATTTAGCTTTTCTAGTCTTGTTGCAATATTGCCACGAAAATCTATTATTTTTAAATCAGGCCTAATCTTAAGAAGAATTGCTTTTCGTCTTGGAGATGAAGTTCCTATAGTTGACCCTGCTGGCAAAGAGTCAATTGACTTATAATTACTAGATATAAAACAATCTCTAGCATCATGTCTTTTTGTAAAAGAAATTATCGTAGTTTTGGGATTAACAAAAGGAGGTACATCTTTTGCTGAATGAATTGCAACATCTATTTTATTTTGCGCAAGATCATCTTCTATTTCCTTGATAAAAAGGGCTTTGCCACCAACATCAAAAAGGTTTCTATCTTGTATTTTATCACCAGATGTTAAAATGGGGTAAACTTCGAATAATATATTTGGATAAGTGCGCTTTAGAATGTTATTAACTTCCTTTACTTGAGCTAGAGCAAGCTGACTTTTTCTGGTTCCAACCCTTATTTTAAGCACCTTGAGAGAATTAATTTATTCTATGTTTAAAAAAATATTTTTAATTATTTTTTGATAAAATTGTAAAGAATATATAGTCATATTTTAAAAAATTTTATCGAGTAAATAGTTAAAAAATAATTTAAATTTACAGGTAGAAATATCTGAGCAATGTCAAGGTGTATAAAGATTGATAAAGCTCAGAAATTTATAGGAAAAATGACAAGATCAATAATTATTACTATCCTTGTCTAGCTTTAAAGCGAGGATTGGTTTTATTTATAACATATAAACGACCCTTTCTTCGAACTATCTTGCAGCCCTTATCTCTTTTTCTAGCAGACTTTAGTGAGTTATAAATTTTCATCTATCTATGAGTTAAATATTAAACATGAGTTAAAGCTATAGCAGCTTTTAAAAAAGTCAATGAGTGCAATTAAGATAATGTAAAATCAAATTTAAAATTATATACAATCATCGTGTTAGAAAAAACTATCTATCAACTTCTCCAAAAACAATATCTTGAGTTGATATGATGGTTACAACATCAGCCAGCATATGGCCTTTTGACATCGGCTCCAAAGCTTGTAAGTGAGCAAATCCAGGTGCTCTAATGCGACAACGATGGGGCTTACTAGAGCCATCAGAAATTATATAAACACCAAACTCTCCTTTTGGAGCCTCAACGCAACCATAAACTTCGCCAGCTGGAACTTTATATCCTTCTGTATAAAGCTTAAAATGATTAATTAGACTTTCCATTGAGTTTTTCATTTCGGATCTCTTCGGTGGCTTAATTCTAGGATCGTCTGTTACAACTGGACCTTCCGGCATATTATCAATGCATTGCCTAATAATTTTAACAGATTGGCGCATTTCCTCAACTCTAATTAAGTATCGATCATAAGAGTCACCATTTTTCCCCACAGGGATGTCAAAATCTAATTCATCATAAATTTCATATGGTTGATTTTTTCTTAAATCCCATGCTATGCCTGAGCCACGAATCATTGGACCAGAAAAGCCCCAGCTCAAAGCTTGTTTCTTGCTAACGATTCCTACATCAACCAATCTTTGTTTAAAGATCCTATTGTTTGTTAACAGGCTTTCCATGTCATCAATTTTAGCAGGAAAATCCTCAATAAAGTCAAATATTTCCGTAAGTAAATCTTTTGGCAAATCTTGATGAACTCCACCAGGCCTAATATATGCGGCGTGCATTCTAGATCCAGACACTTTTTCATAAAAAAGCATCATTTTCTCTCTTTCTTCAAACATCCAAAGTAGGGGAGTCATGGCGCCAACATCAAGAGCTTGAGTTGTGATGGCCATGATATGATTGAGAATTCTAGTTATCTCAGAAAATAAAACACGAATATATTGAGCGCGCTTTGGTATCTTGCACTCAAGTAATTTCTCAACAGTCAAAGCAAAAGCATGCTCTTGGCACATTGGCGAAACATAATCAAGGCGATCAAAATAAGGAACGGCTTGAAGGTAGGTTTTATGCTCTATTAATTTTTCAGTGCCGCGATGAAGCAATCCAATGTGAGGATCCGCTTTAACAATAACTTCTCCGTCCATTTCTAAAACTAAGCGCAAAACCCCATGCGCAGCAGGATGCTGTGGGCCAAAATTTATGGTAAGATTTTTTTTATCTTTTGAATTTTCTTGCACTTCCAACATTTATAATAGGGTTTTCTTAAGAATTGATAAAAAATTTTAAGATAGGCTTTAGCTTGGTGATTGATATTTTATGGTCAAGATAGTTTATAAAATATAAACTTTAAAAAGCACCAAAAATAAAGTCCTTAATTTTATAAGAATAAATATTATTGCAATCAATAATATATAAAATTTTATCTTTCAAGGTAGCCTCCAAAAAGCCAA
>DDCV01000152.1 GCA_002335845.1 Rickettsiales bacterium UBA1997
TACCGCTTGGCTACGCCCCAAAAATATAAAGATATAAGGATATAAAAAATCCTAAATTCCTTAAATAGATACTTGTAAAAAAGCTTTGCATTTTTTAGAAGTGTAGTTGTGTGAAGTCAACATTTATTAAAAATAAATCTCTTTAGTGAAATGGATAAAATTTATCAATTCTTATCGTCAAGCGATATTAATCAAGTCTCTAATAATGGCGCTGTCGATCCTTTTGTTTTTGGTCTAACTATATTCGTTTTAGCTTGTTTTGTTGGTTATTTTGTAGTTTGGAAAGTTACCCCAGCTCTTCATACGCCGCTTATGGCTGTAACAAATGCTATTTCTGGCGTTATTGTTGTTGGCGCCATTATTTCTCTTGGCTCATCTCAAGGATTTTCCATTATTTCAGTCTTTAGTTTTATTGCTATAATTATTGCATCAATCAATATCTTTGGTGGATTTTTAGTTACTTGGCGCATGCTTGAAATGTTCAACAATAAAAATACCAAAAAAATTAAAAAATAAAAATAATTAAATTAAAGATGTCACAACAAATTAAAAACAATCTCACTCTTGGCCCCCTTCCCGCTTCAACAAAAATATATGTAAAAAGCACAAATTTTGATGATGTGCAAGTTGCCATGCGACAAATTAAATTGGCAAAATCTTCTGATACTAAAAATTTTGTAGTTTACGATACTTCGGGACCTTATACTGATGGCTCTTATGTTGAAAAAATAGATGTTAATAAAGGGTTGCCGCTATTGCGCAAAAATTGGATTTTAGAAAGAGGAGATGTTGAAGAATATAATGGGCGAGAAATAAAACCAGAAGATAACGGGATTAAATCTTCTGCTAAAGCCACAGTTCCTGAGTTTGATTTAAGTAATTTTAAGCCACTTCGTGCTAAATCTGGCAAAAAACCAACTCAAATGGCCTATGCTAAAGCTGGTATAGTTACCAAAGAAATGGAATATATTGCTATTCGTGAAAATATGACGCGAGAAGAATTGGCAAAAAACTCCAATTATAAAGGCGAAACTTTTGGTGCTAATATCCCTAAATTTATCACTGCTGAATTTGTGCGTGATGAAGTGGCGTTAGGTCGAGCTGTAATTCCTAACAACATTAACCACCCTGAATCTGAACCCATGATTATTGGGCGCAATTTTCTTGTAAAAATTAATGCCAATATCGGCAATTCTGCTATTTTTTCTGGCGTTGAAGAAGAAGTTGAGAAAATGATTTGGTCCACGCGCTTTGGGGGAGATACTTTGATGGACCTTTCTACTGGCAAAAATATTCATAATATTCGTGAATGGATAATTCGTAACTGTCCAGTTCCAGTTGGCACTGTGCCAATATACCAAGCCTTAGAAAAAGTTGGTGGAGTTGCTGAAGATCTAAATTGGGAAGTTTTTAAAGATACCTTGATTGAGCAATGCGAGCAAGGTGTTGATTATTTTACAATTCACGCTGGAGTTAGATTGCCTTATGTGCCAATGACAGCAAAAAGAGTTACGGGCATTGTTTCCCGCGGTGGCTCAATAATGGCTAAATGGTGTTTAGCTCATCATAAGGAAAGCTTCTTATATGATAATTTTGAAGAAATTTGCCATATCATGAATCAATATGATGTTAGTTTTTCTTTAGGTGACGGTTTGCGACCTGGATCTATTGCTGACGCTAATGACGAAGCGCAATTTTCTGAATTAAAAACTTTAGGTGAATTAACAAAAGTTGCTTGGACACATGATTGTCAAGTTATGGTTGAAGGCCCTGGTCATGTTGCCATGCATCAAATCAAAGAAAATATGGAAAAGCAGCTTGAATATTGCCATGAAGCGCCATTCTACACTTTGGGTCCACTAACTACCGATATCGCTCCAGCCTATGATCACATAACTTCTGCTATTGGCGCAGCTATGATTGGTTGGTTTGGAACTGCAATGCTATGCTATGTTACGCCAAAAGAGCATTTGGGCTTGCCAAATAAAGATGATGTTAGAACGGGGGTTATCACTTACAAAATCGCAGCTCACGCCGCTGATTTGGCTAAAGGCAATGCTGCGGCTCGGGCTTGGGATGACGAACTATCAAAAGCTCGTTTTGAATTTCGTTGGGAAGATCAATTTAATCTATCTTTAGATCCTGAAATGGCGCGTTCATTTCATGATGAAACTTTGCCCGCAGATGGCGCAAAAGTAGCTCATTTCTGTTCAATGTGTGGCCCTAAATTTTGTTCAATGAAAATCTCGCAAGATGTCAGAGATTATGCTCAAAAACAAGAGGAAGCTAAAAAGGGTATGGATAAAATGAGTCAAAAATTCAAAGAAATGGGTAGCGAGGTTTATTTAAAGAAAAATTAGAATAGTTATACTGAAACATTAATTTATATAACAATATTCACATTTTGTTATCCACTTTTTGCAATAATCATACCGATACCAAAGCTCATCTTTAAAATAGGTTGGTATTTATTAAATTTTAGCTTCATCTTTTTGTTCTTAAAAGCCATAAAGCCTCAGCCGTTATGGGAATAAGGGCTTTATTTTATGATTTTTGAAATTCAAAAATATTTTGCTAAAGATTTAATTAAAGATGGATTTTGGTATAAGCTAATAATGGCTAAATTTTTGTTATTCTATTTTATAATAAATTTCTAAATAATTTTAATTATTAAATATTTATGCCTAATACAAACAATAATGATGGTCCGCCGCAAGTTACAAATGGTTTTGACTCTGTAAG
>DDCV01000164.1 GCA_002335845.1 Rickettsiales bacterium UBA1997
TTTTTAATCGGCATATTAATTGTTGCTTATTTAGCCAGCATTCTTAGAAATGAAAAAAATACTCTTAAGATTTATAGTCTTGCAATGATTATAGCCGGAGCATTGGGCAATTTGATTGACAGAGCTCCAGATGGTCAAGTTACAGATATGTTTCATTTAATAGTTATGGATTATTCTTTTTTTGTATTTAATCCAGCAGATGCATTTATTTCAATTGGTGCAGTAATATTGATCACATCAGAATTTTTTCATAAAAATGAAAATGTTTGAAAAGCAAATTAAGCTTGCTAATCCAAGAGGGTTTTGTGCTGGAGTAGACAGGGCTATCGATATTGTAAATAGAGCTCTTGAGATTCATGGCGCACCTGTATATGTAAAGCATGAAGTTGTTCATAATAAATTTGTAGTAGAAGACCTCAAAAGAAGAGGGGCCATCTTTATTGAAGAAATTAATGAGATACCTGATGGCTCACTTGTTATTTTCAGTGCGCATGGAGTCTCTGATAAAGTCGAAGCCGAAACAAAAGAAAGAAATTTGAATTTTTATGATGCCACTTGTCCGCTAGTAACAAAAGTACACATGGAAGTTGTAAGACATGCCAGAGCCAATAGAGATATCATCCTAATTGGCCATGAAGGTCATCCTGAGGTAGAGGGAACAATGGGAAGACATATAGATAAAAAAAATAGCAACATTTATTTAGTACAAGATAATAAAGAAGCATTGTCCATAAAAATTATCAATCAAGATAATTTAGCAATTGTCACTCAAACCACCCTTAGTGTTGATGATACGAAATCAATTATAAATATTTTAAAAAATAGATTTCCTAAAATTAAAATACCTAAAAAGGATGATATATGTTATGCAACTCAGAATAGACAAGATGCCGTAAAGCAATTAGCTTTAGAATCTGATTATATGATTGTGGTTGGATCTATTAATAGCTCGAACTCTAATAGACTGAAAGAGTTAGCGGAAAAGTGTGGTTGCAAGTCAGTATTAATAGATGAGTTTGATGATTTGGATCTATCTCAGCTCGATGGTTGCAAGAATATTTCAATTACTGCAGGGGCATCAGCTCCTGAAGAAAGAGTACAAGAGATTGCTCAGGCTCTTGAAAAATACATAGGTGCACCAATCATAGAAGATGGCAAAGATGAAGAGAATATTTTCTTCAAGCTTCCGCCCAGCCTAAGATAAATGCAAATTAAAAATCATATTCTCCAAGATGTACGTTTTTTGAGATCACCAAATTTTAATGAACGGCCTTTAAATGCAGAAATAAGCTTATTGGTTATTCATTCAATCAGTCTTCCACCAAGAAAATATAATACTAATCATATTGAAAATTTTTTTTTAAATAAGCTAGATGCTTCATTAGATGATTTTTATCAAGAAATTAAAGACTTAAAGGTTTCTGCTCACATTCTTATTAAAAGATCAGGAGAAGTTATTCAATTTGTTCCATTTAATATGAGGGCGTGGCATGCTGGCGAGTCTTCATTTAAGAATAAAGATAATTGCAATGATTATTCAATAGGCATCGAGTTAGAGGGTTCAGATGATGATATTTTTGAGGATATTCAATACAGTAAATTGAAATTAATAACATCAAAACTCATGCAAGAGTATACTTTTATTAATAAGAATAATATCAAGGGTCATTCAGAAATTGCTCCTGGGCGCAAGTCAGACCCTGGAAATTTATTTAATTGGGAAAGGTACTTAAATGGCTTATAACATTAAAAAAATGTTTGTGATGCTCTCATTAGGCTTCGGGTCTGGTTTGCCATACATTCTTTTAATAAGTACTTCTACTGCTTGGCTAAGAGACGTTGAGATAAATCTTAGCTCTATCGGTTTTTTTACATGGCTTACTTTTGCTTATACTTTCAAGTTTGTATGGGCTCCTTTAGTAGATCGCTTTTCAGTTCCATATCTTGCAAAATTTGGTCATAGAAAAAGCTGGATACTATCAATGCAGATTCTAATATTATTAAGCCTAGTATTAATTTCAAATATTGATCCCACTAAAAGTTTTTTATATTTTTGTATTATCGCAGGAATCATAGCCTTTGCTGGGTCAATTCAAGATATTGCAATAGATGCATTCAGAATTGAGTATGCTCACATTAGTGATCAAGGGAATTTAGCTGCTGCTTATCAGCTTGGATATAGGCTGGCAATTATAGTTGCTACATCAGTAGCTTTAATTTTTGCAGATATTAATGGATGGTCCTCTACATTCAAATTGATGTCTGGATTTATGTGTTTTGGTTTATTGGGCATAATTTTTTCAAAAGAAAATCTCAACACTGAACTTGGAAAATTAACCTTTGTTAATTCAATTATTCAACCTTTTAATGATTTCTTTTCTCGCTTTGGATTTTTTATGGCATCCATGCTTCTATTAATCATAGCAACATACAGGCTTACAGATATAGTAATGGGCCCCATGGCATCTCCATTTTATATTGATATGGGATTTACCTTATCTGAAATAGGTGCAGTGGTTAAAGTGGTTGCATTGTTTGCATCAATAGCAGGTATTTTTCTTGGTGGAATATTAATAAAGAAAATAAAAATTTATAAGTCATTAATTATAGGAGCATTTTTAGTTCTAATAACCAATATACT
>DDCV01000078.1 GCA_002335845.1 Rickettsiales bacterium UBA1997
ACCATTCCCATATATTGATTATTTAGAATAAATATTTTAACCGGGAGATTATATTGTCTAATAGTAGCTAATTCTTGCATATTCATTAAAAAAGATGCGTCACCACTAACACAAACAACAAGATCTTGTGGATTAGCGATTTGCGCACCTAATGCCGCTGGAACTCCGTAACCCATGGTTCCAAGGCCGCCAGAAGTAAGCCATTTATTTGGCGCGTCAAATTGAATATATTGCGCTGCCCACATTTGATGCTGACCAACATCCGTAGAAACAAAAGGCTTATATTTCAGGGTGATTTCATTAAGTTTTTGCATAGCAAATTCTGGTTTTATGATTTCTTTGCTTTGCTCATATGATAGGGAGTCAATTTTTTGCCAATGCTTAATTTGATTCCACCAAATACTTATATAATCCTTGTTAATTTCAGATTTCCTATTCTTAATTTCTTTAATAATTTCTTCTATAGCTAGCGCAGCATCACAATTTATAGCAACATCAACTGCTATTATTTTATCAATTGAGCAATCATCGATATCGATATGAATCTTTTTTGAATTCGGCGAAAAGCCGCTAACCTTACCTGTAACTCGATCATCAAATCTAGCACCAATATTGATCATAACATCACAATCATACATTGCCATATTAGCCTCATAAGTACCATGCATGCCAAGCATACCAATGAATCGCTTATTCGATGAGGGGTATGCTCCCAATCCCATCAAAGTTGAGGTAATTGGATAGTTTAGTAGATTTACAAGATCTTGCAACAATTTACACGCTTTATCACCGGAATTAATGACCCCTCCTCCTGTGTAAAAAATTGGCTTTTTTGCCTGCAAAATTAAATCTACTGCTGATTTTATTGAATTTTTATCAACTTTTTGTGAGCTTTGTGGAATTTGATAGGAAGGACGATCTATCAAAATTTTTCCACCATAATCTCCTAAAGCATTTTGTATATCTTTTGGTACATCAATTAAAACTGGACCTGGTCGACCAGTTCTAGCAATATGAAAGGCTTCGTGAATTATATACCCCAAATCATTCACATCTTTAACAAGATAATTATATTTAGTGCACGAGCGCGTTAATCCAGTTACATCAGCCTCTTGAAAACCATCCGTACCTATTATCGAAGTGGCAACTTGACCCGAAATGCAAACTAAAGGAATCGAATCCATGTAAGCATCGGTCAATCCTGTGATAGCATTTGTAGCTCCTGGACCAGATGTTACTGTAATAACACCAACTTTACCGCTTGATCTAGCGTAGCCTTCTGCAGCATGCGCTGCACCCTGCTCGTGCCGACTTAGAATATGTCTAATCTTATCCTGCTGATAAAGTTCATCATAAAATGGTAATATAGCGCCACCAGGATAGCCAAAAATGTTAGTTACCCCTTCATTTATTAAGGCCTTAATAATAATTTTAGCGCCGCTAGCTAACTCACTTTTAGAACTATTTTTTTTACTGAGCATATTTTTTGATATTTTATAGGTAGTTTTTTATTGGTATAAACTTATATTAATTTTTTATTGGTATAAACTTATATTAATCACTATCTTAGTTAAAATAGAGCTTCGTATTGATTGACTTAAAAAATCAAACTTTCACCTGCATAAAAGTCTTTTAAAGATTAAAAAATGATGCTAGATTGTTTTTTTTATAAATAAATAATTATCACCGACCTTATACCAAGTCGAAATCTAGTATCATTTTTGACTCTACTTTTAGGAAAGGCATTTTAAAGAATAAAATTTTATCTAAAAATGGTATTAGTATGACATTAATTAGTTAAAAATTTTTCAAGCCAGTCTATTTCATTTTGATTTAAATCTTTTTTAAAAAGATCGTATATTTTTTTATGATATTGTTTGAGCCACTTCTTTTCTGGATAAGTTAGCATTGCAAAATCTATCAACCTACTGTCTATTGGGGCTAGAGTTAGAGTTTCAAATCCCAGAAAATCATCAGAAATTTCTTTAACTAACATTAGATTTTCAATCCTTATACCATATTGATTGGCTTTATAATAACCAGGCTCATTGGAAATTATCATTCCAGGTAGCAATTCTTGATTATAGTTTTTGCTAATGCCGCAAGGCCCTTCATGAACTGACAAAAAGCTCCCTACCCCATGCCCCGTGCCGTGATCGTAGTTTAGCTGTGCTTGCCATAGGTGAAATCTTGCCAAAACATCAAGCTGCGAACCGTTGGTTCCTTTGGGAAATTTAGCTCGAGCTAATGCAATGTGACCCTTTAAAACTCTAGTAAAATTTTGCACCATATCATCACTAGCTTTTCCCACTAATATAGTGCGCGTAACATCGGTGGTTCCAAATGCTTCATTGCCATGATATTGTCCACCAGAATCAACTAGATATAAAGAATCTCCCTTAATCTCCTTGTTAGTTTTGTAATTTGGCTGATAGTGAATTATGGCTCCATTACTAGCAAATGATGAAATGGTTGCGAAGCTAGGATAAATAAAATCATTATGTTTTTGCCTCAATTCTAGCAATTTTTTTGCAGCGCTTAATTCGTCAATTTCTTCATTATTGGCTATCTTTTCATCAAACCAACATAAAAATCTTGTCAAGGCCAGCCCATCAACTTCGTGAGATTTTATTGATCCCGTGATTTCGTTATGGTTTTTAATCGATTTTATTAATGATATTGGATCAACTTTATTACTAAATTTAACGCCATGCTTATTAAGAAGATTATAAAGCCAATAATTGGTTGAAGAAAAATATATTTCTATTGTTTTTTGTTCGTTACTAATTTTGATAATTTGTTTTGATAAACAAGCTTCATCAACAATATTAACATTTTTTAAAACCCTTAAATCTTTGCTGGAAAATCTTTTTTTATCTAAAAACAAGTCAAATTGGCCATCCTTATATAAAATACCATAAGCAAGCAAAATTGGGCTAAAAGCAACATCGCTTGCCCTGATATTAAGAAGCCAGCATATATTTTCTGGCCTTGTTATTATTATTGCATCTGACGTAAGATATTGACAAATATTAGCTCTTTTGGCGATTGAATCAGCGCCAGTAATGCTGTCACAACAAAAATAAATCTCAGAATCGGGTTTTTTTGGCTGATTTATCCAAAAATTATCAATAGGATTTTTTTCTAGCGCCAAAATTTTTAAAGAATTATTATCGGCAATTTTTTGTAATTCTTTAACAAAATTTATTGAAAATAATCTACTATCAAAGCTTATTTTTTGTTGATTTTTTAGCTCTTTATTAATCCATTCTAAGCAAGATTTTTGTGATAAATTTATTATTTCAAATTCATCTGAATTTAATTGCGATAAAGCCTGTAAAATATATCTACCATCTGTAAAGAAATATGATTTTTCTTGACCAAAAATAACAATGCAATTTGAACCGGTAAAACCAGTTACAAACTCTAATCTTTTGGCATAATCTGGAAAATATTCACTAAAAAATTCATCACAATTTGGCTGAATAAAATAATCAATTTTTTCTTTTATTAAAAATTCTTTAATTTTTTCTAGTGATGCTCTTGATGACATTTGTTATTGATTTTAATTATTAATTTTGTTTTTTTATAAAAACATTGCCAATATCTCGTAACCACGATTAAAACCATAATGTCTAAAAAAACAGCTTATTCTTGTCAATCATGTGGCGCTATTCATTTTAAATGGTCTGGTAAGTGTAATGATTGTGGCGAATGGAATAGTCTGGTAGAAGAGTTTAGTGAAGGTGGCGCAAGTTCACATTTTTCCAGGGTATCTTTAGAAGAAAAATCAAAAAAATCATCAAACAAGATACAATTTACGAGTCTTAGTCAAAACATCACCGATTTTCAAAGAATTAATACTTCAATAATTGAGCTTGATCGTGTTTTAGGTGGAGGACTTGTAAGTGGATCAGTTATTTTGGTCGGTGGCAATCCAGGCATTGGCAAGTCCACCCTACTTTTGCAAACTGCTAGCAAATTATCAGAAAATAATAACAGGGTTATTTACATATCTGGCGAGGAATCAATTGATCAAGTTAGTCTTAGAGCTAGAAGAATGAATGTAAAAGAGTCTAAAATAGAAATAGCTGCAACAACAAATGTTAGCGATATAATTTCTTCTATTAAATCTGATACAAGACCTACTATAATGATTATAGATTCAATTCAAACTATGTTTTTGAATGAACTATCTTCAGCGCCAGGAACAGTTTCACAGGTTAGAGCTGCAGCTGGCGAATTGACAATTTTTGCTAAAAAAAATAACATAACTCTATTAATAGTCAGCCATGTTACTAAGGATGGCCAAATTGCCGGCCCCAAGGTTTTAGAGCATATGGTTGATACGGTGCTTTATTTTGAGGGAGAAAAGGATCTACATTTTAGGATTTTGCGTGCAATCAAAAATCGCTTTGGCCCAGCTAATGAAATTGGCGTATTTGAAATGAATGAATTTGGTTTGTCGGAAGTATTAAACCCAAGCGAGCTATTTCTTAATTCTTACGAAACAGACACCAGTGGATGCACAATATTTGCAGGAATTGAAGGCACAAGACCCATCTTAGCTGAGGTGCAAGCTTTAATCTCTCCCTCCTATATGCCGTCACCAAGAAGAGCTGTAGTTGGCTGGGATACCAATCGTTTAGCCATGATAATAGCCGTTTTAAATAGTCGTTTTGGCTTAGCCTTGTTTGATAAAGAAGTTTATCTAAATATTGTTGGCGGATTAAAAATAGAAGAAACAGCAATTGATTTAGCTGTGGCTTGTGCCTTGATATCAGCTGCACGAGATCGACCTTTAGGTAAATCTACAATTGCAATTGGCGAAATTGGATTAACTGGCGAAATTAGAATGGTTGGCAATTTAGAAGCCAGATTAAAAGAAGCTGACAAATTAGGCTTTAAAAATTGCTTAATTCCCTTCGCTAACACTAAAAATAAAAACTGGGCAAATATTAAAAAATCACTGCCTAACCTAAATTTTTCTCCAATTTCTCACATTAGGGAATTGGGAAAAATATTTAGCTCATCACGCAATTAAAATTTTATAAAAATTGTCAAAAGCTATATTTTTATTAACTCAAAAAAATTAAATAATGAAAAACTACATCAAAACATCATTCACAATATTATTATTGGTAATTGGAGCAACTAATATTAGTCATGCAAAAGATAAAGATGTCACAAAATATTCAATCAGAATAGAAAATGGCAAATTTACTCCAAGCACAATAAATGCTCCTGCTAATAAAAAAATTAAATTATTAATCACAAATAAAGGTGCTAATTCAGAGCAATTTAAGAGCGATGATTTACAAAAAGCTAAATTAATTAGAAAAGCCGATCGCATTATTAAGTCTAAAAAGAGAGCTACGGTAACTATAAAGCCAATGAAAAAAGGTATTTATAAATTCTATAGCGCAAAGAGTCCAAAAACTGCTATTGGTAAAATTATAGTAAAATAATTTATCGCAACTGATTAATGTTTGTAAACTTTCTATTGCGATATCCCTGAAGAGCTATACCAATTCCCATCTTTAATGCAGCATTAAATATGGGAATTGGATTAAATAATTATAAATATAGCTTGGCTTTTTGGAGGCTACCTTGA
>DDCV01000036.1 GCA_002335845.1 Rickettsiales bacterium UBA1997
GAGTACCTTGTCTTACGCTGATGTAAGCATCACTACTTTAGATAACTTTCATATTGATGATTTAAGTGAGAATGAGCTAACCGTAGCCAAGAGAGCTGAAGACATAAACAACGGTACTCAATTGGGCTTTCACATTGAACGACCTCACTGCATACCTAATTACCCTTATCTAATGGCAGAGATACCACAGGCAATGAATCAAGGAGCTACTGTCTATGCCAAGATGGTGATAGATAAGAAGAAACCCAAGAAAGCCAAGCTTAATCTAGAGTTCGTGGTGGATTCTCCTAAGGGTGAAAGGATTGGATGGTTTGCACTCAAAGACTTTCCATCTTTTTTTAGTGCTTCTATAGTCGATGTAAAGTTTCAATCAACCTCAGGACTTAAGAATCAAACATATGTTTTAGAGGGTTTAAAAGATTCTACTTACCAAGCCCAGCAAATATGCAACTCAGGTCACATGCTAAGAGCTTCAAGTAAGCAGGTTAAGATTTAAAATTCAATAAATGCCGCATAACTTCTTTAACGACAGCTGGAGATACTGCGTTACCTGCCAATTTATATAACTGAGTGTCAGACAAGCCAGTATTTACAATTCGTTTAGAAGTATTCTTTTTGAATCCTTGTATTAGCAACGCTTCATAGGGAGTAATTCGTCTGATTCTATTTTTTGACCCACCCTTTATATATTCATCGCTGTAATAATTATCTTGAGATGCTCTGTGCATTTTATGCATGGTGTATGTTAAGGGTCGAGCAGGATCCATATTGATTTGAGATTTGTATTTATATCCGCCTGTACCATCTGAAAGGATAGTTTTTTTTATTTTTTCACTTAAATAATATTTAGTTTCAACATCCATTGATAACAATTCTTTAACGCTTTTAATCCTTCTCCTATATGTGGGAATTTTAGGTGGAGGGGTATTTGGATTAATGTTGATATTATTGCCATCTAATTCACCCACTATAAATACTCTTCTTCGTGTTTGAGGCACCCCATAATCTGCTGCATTTAATAACCAGTAAGTTGACTGGTAACCCATTCGTTCAAGTGATTTCATTATGTAGCTCATCACTTCACCGTTTTGAATGTTCATCAAGCCTCTTACGTTTTCAAGAATAAAATATTTAGGTTTTTTTGCCTTTAAAATCATTTCTATGTTGAAAAAAAGCACTCCACGATCATCTCCAAAACCTTTACCTTTTCCCATTGAGCTAAATGGTTGACAGGGAAATCCTCCAAATAAAATATCAAAATCTGGAAGTATATTATTGATATCAGATTTCTTTTTTGATGACAAAATTGTAGAACTCAACTCACCAGTAATATTGTTAACATCATCAAACTCTATAATTGCTTGATCTTTATATGCTGAGCGATAAGCTATTCTTGATTTTTCGTCGAAATCACAAAAAGCGACTGCTTGAAAGTTCTCTTTTAAAAGATTCTTTGCACCCTCATGAAAGCCACCAATGCCAGAAAATAAATCGAAACCTTTCATATTACCTTCAATATAGATTCACCTATATTTTTTGCTAATAGTGGAGGGACAGCATTTCCAATTTGTTCATACCATTTTGTATAAGAGCCCATAAATTCAAAATTATCTGGAAATGACTGAACTCTTGCAGCTTCCCTAGGTGTTAAGCCTCTAGCCTGTGTTGGATGAATATACATGTTGCAATCAAATGACATGTGAGCTGTGATTGTTTTACAAGCTTTATTTTCATCTAGCTTAAAATATTTATCCTTAAAAATATGATCTCTAGTTTTATACGGCATTAAATGCCTTATAGAGTGATGTAATGAGTTTTCTCCCTGGGGCAACAGTCTAAAAATCTCTATATCTCTATCATTATTGTATCGAGCCATATGATTGAATGCCTTTCCTTTTTTGAAACCATTTATTAATTCTAGGTATTCATTTGAATCCTTTAAGTTTATTTCATGAAACCCATTTTCTTCGCTTTCATAGGCTGTTGCATTTTTTCTTGTTTTAGCTTCAAGGCATGGTAAGCCATATAATGCATCTTTTAAGTATCTAGGTGCAGAATTAGCTTTTTTTTCATCTAGTAAATCATTAAATTTAATAAGTCTTTCATCAATTTGATCAAATTTTTTTTTATTAAAAAATAAGAAAAAAACTCTTTCTCTGTTTTGTGGAATGCCGTAATCTTTGGCATTTAATTGGAAGAACTCACCTTTATACCCAATTTCGTAGAACTCATTAATAATATCCTTTCCAATTTTTTTTATACCTCTTACATTCTCCATAAGTACTACGCTTGGCTGAATAAAATCTATGCAGCCCATAAAAGATTTATATAGTTTATTCCGGGGATCATCCTTCACTCTTTGGCGATTAGCAGTGCTAAAACCTTGGCACGGTGGTCCGCCAGCAATAATATTTATTTTATTTCTAAAGGATTTAAATTGAGACCAATTTTTTTCTTCAAGGGAAAGAATATCATCGACAATAAAATCTTCCTCAAAAAAATTTTGGTAGGTTTCTGCAGCGTAGTCTTTGAAGTCTGATGCAAAAGCAATTTCTATTCCAGCTTGCTTCATGCCCAAAGATAATCCGCCACAGCCTGCAAACAAATCGATTGATTTCATCAAACTACGATATTTCTATTTAAAGTTAATTTAAATTTACAATTATTAGCTAATTTAATCTCAGAATCAGAAAAGTATCTTTCTGAATAGTCTCTCCATGGTGAGGTATTTCGTGTTTTCAAGAAATCAAAATGAACTAGGTCTCCACCACTCGCATCATATTTTTCATTGATTTTAATATTTTCTACTAAAGCTATATAAACTTTAGTATTTTTATCATGCTTTGCATGCTGCGGCTTATCTAGAGAATTAGTTGAATGTAATATTTCATTTTCAGTAATATCAACAACAGATAGATTAGGCAAAGTAGAGCCTTTAACTTCAACTCTTATATCTTGATCATCCTTTAAAAATTTTAAATCATATGGCGCACCATACTTCCTTACAAATTCAAACCCCCTAGCTTTTAAATATTTTTTAACAAACTCTTCAGCATAAAGCTCTGTAGCATTTTTCCTTTTAGGATCGTTTGATCTCCGAAGTTGCTTGTCTATCAGGGACGATTCAGATGAATTATTTTGAAATTCATCTGTTTGCGATATTTCAAACTTTGAAAAATCGATATTAAGAAAAACAAAACCAGAATCTCTTTGAGACTCAGCTCTATGAGAGTTTTTTATTTTTATTCTTTCTAAAATAATATTAAAAAATGGATCATTGTCGCTTATAAAATATGTATCAAAATGGTTAGAATCAATTTTTCTTACAATTAAAATAGTTTTTTCCGGGTAAAAGCTCTCTTGTAATTTTACGTTGTTCCAATAGCCTTTAAAATGAATGTGCGGATCATTTGTCTGTGTTTTAGTCCAATTTAACTTTCCTATATATGACGTATCAGCTTCAAAATTTAGATAAGTTTGAGATCTATATTCTTTTATGTGGTTTGGTTCTGTGTGGAAGTCCAGTTCAAAAAAATTATCCAACTCATCAGTGCTTCCTTTGCTGGTAAATGCAGCCCCAAATTGCTTGCCACGATTATTCCAAACAGAGTTAGGAAAAAACCGATTTCCTGGCCCCTCACTTTTTTTCAATAATTTTGCTATGACTAGTTCCAATTTAATTACAATTTTAAGATTGTTTTAAAAATAAATTTTAACATGCATATTCATTTCACAATTAATTATGGATATTCAATTTTCTTTAATCATTGAAGGTGTATTTATACCTTTTTATCAAACACAGTTTTTACAGAGTGAATCAGCTTCTTTGTTACCGAGATATTAAAGTTATTCATTCTTTTGTTATATTTTTTGTGCTTAAAAAAATCTTCCCAACTTAATTCAAGGATAAGATCTAACGCATACTCATTATCAAGGATAACAATGAGCAAATAATCAAATTTTTTTTCATTATTTTTAATTGACTCAGGATCCCAGAAGGATCCAGTGGTACCTTTTCTAGAGGTAATTGTTTTAATGCTATATATTTCACCGTTTCTGCTTAATGCATCTATATTTTTTACTGTAGGCGGGGCCATGGATAGACCGGGTAATTTTGGGTTCTTGGTATAAAAGTCTACCGCATAATATTCTCCAAGCTCCCCAACGATATTTTTAGTTCTAAGAATGCCTCTATTTTTTAGTTCTAAAAAGGCTTCAGAAGAGGGTGATATGAGTTTTGCAAGCTCTGAGATCTCAAGGTTTTTAAAATTATCTTTGGTTGCCATCTTATAATATTAAATATTCACATCCATTTCTTTGCATTGAAGGATATCTTGATAGATTTCACCAGGCGTTTCTTTAAGCTCACCTTCATATTCAACAATGGATGATCTTTTGCCATCGATCTTTAGCGTTAAAAGATATCTATCTACCTCAGCATTCCAATATCCCTTGTATACAATTTCAGCATCTGGATATTCTTTTTGTTTGGCTGAAAACTCATAATTAAATTTAAATAGGTTATCTGTTGTCGAAACATTAGAGTAAACAATATCAAATAACTCCCATTCATCCATAAAAGCGTTCCCAAATTGGACCATGACAAAGTCTTTGTCTGTATCTGTCATGACACATATTTTGTCAGCTTTTTGATAGTCTTGTTCGCAAGCCAAGTAGGAGATTGGATCTAGATTTTTATTGCAGCTAGTAATACCTAGAAGGATAAAAATAGAGCAGATAAATTTCATTTGTTAATAATAAACTGTTTTTTTTATATTTTGGGCTTTAAATTAATACTGTATGTATATATACTATTTTGCTGACCGAGAGAAATATATTGTTTACAGAA
>DDCV01000065.1:0-2410 GCA_002335845.1 Rickettsiales bacterium UBA1997
AATTAGTGCGTCTACATTCCAAGGATTAAGAACCAATGGTTTTTCGCAGATAACATCAGCTCCAATACGCAAGCCATATCGGATATGGGAATCATGAAGATAATTGGGGGAACAAATCGATACATAGTCGATTTTGGTACCGGCTCTTTTTATTTTCTCAATATGACGATCAAAACGTTCGAACTCGGTAAAAAAATGTGCCTGAGGAAAATAACTGTCAATAACCCCTACACCATCATAAGGATCATAGGCAGCAATCAAATTATTTCCTGTTTCTTTAATTGCTTTCATGTGCCTTGGCGCAATATATCCTGCTGCACCAATGAGTAGGAAGTTTTTCATATTTTTTTTACACTATTATTTTCAATTCTATACCTTTCTTTACTCTCTAAACAAACTGCAAAATCATTCTTATCAAAATTTAGACGATGCCCATATTCACTAACCCATCCGATTTGTTTTGCCGGATTTCCAACTACTAATGCAAAAGGTAAAACTTCTTTTGTAACAACTGAACCTGCACCAATTAATGAATATGATCCAATATTATTACCACATAAGATTGTTGCATTGGCTCCAATAGATGCTCCTTTACCTACATTAGTCTTCATAAACTCCTCTCTTCTTATAATAGCAGATCTTGGATTAATTACGTTTGTAAATACCATTGAAGGACCTAAAAAAACATAATCTTCACAAGTCACACCGGTATAAATAGATACATTATTTTGAACCTTTACGTTATTTCCCAGAACTACCCCTGGAGAAACAACTACGTTTTGACCAATATTACAGTCTTCTCCAATAATAGCAGTGGGCATGATGTGGCTAAAGTGCCATATTTTAGTTCCCCGACCAATTATACTTCCTTGATCTATTACTGCCGATTCATGACTGAAATACTCTGATTTATTCATTTTAACTAATGATTTGTTTTACTAACTTTTTTTGATCGACTTTATAGATTTTGTCACAGCAACTAAGTGTTGAAAGGCGATGAGTTATGATTAGTATAGTCATTTCGCCTTTGAGTCCTTCTACCGCTTTCATAACTTCTTTTTCGGTTTCTTCGTCTAGGGCGCTTGTTGCCTCGTCTAATATCAATAGTTTAGGCTCGTTATATAGTGCCCTTGCAATCCCAATTCTTTGTTGTTGTCCACCTGACAGCTGAGCTCCTCGCTCTCCTACTATAGAGTCTAGTTTTTCTGGTAACCCTTGGATGAAATTATATAATTGAGCTTTTTTAATGGCTTTTTCTATTCGTAAGTCGTCAATCTCATCTGGTTCTTCTCCAAATGCTACATTAGCTCTTATGGTATCGTCAATTAGATAGATGCTTTGAGACACATAGCCCAATTGTTTTCGCCAATTTTTAGCATTGGATTTGTCAATCAGCTTTCCGTCAACTTTAAAATCTCCTTCAAAGGAATTAAGAAAGCCTACAATCAAATTAGTAAACGTACTTTTACCAACACCAGATGGACCAATAATTCCTACAACTTCTCCGTGATTTAATTCAAAGTTAAGATTTTCAAAAATAGAAGATTCACTTTTTGGGTAGCTAAATGAAACTTGGTCCAATTGTAATTTGTGTTGAAAAAGAATTTTTGTTTGATCTTTTTTATCTACAATTGGAAGACCCGCTAAATTTAAGTCTCTGTTTACTATGTCAACACTACTTTTAAAATATTTAATTTGTTGTAAGGAACCTATAATTCTATTTATAGATGGTAAAACGCGAAATGTAGCAGCAATGAAAACTCCACCTATTGAGATGATATCATTTAGATCTTTTTCATTGATAATCATTATCAATATAAACCCTACTAAAGATACTATTGAAATAAACTCCAAATAATATCTTGGAATCTGACCTAAAGTTATTTGATTTGAATTAATTATTGCTTTAGTTTTATTATACCGAACTAGTCGACTGTGAAAAAAATGCTCTTTCCCTAAAAGAAAAACTTCATTAATCCCATTCAATCCTTCCATGATTAATTTAGAAATTTTACTGTCTTCCTGTTGCCTTATAATCCCCCATGCAGACGATTTATTTCTTGAAAAATAATAGAAAATAGAACCAAATACCAAGAAAAAAATAATTATAAAAATAGTGCCACTTGGTTCTACAAAAAACAGAGTTGAGATTATGGCTATCACAATCGCAATTTCTGTTATTAAAATAACTCCTGATAACAATAAAGAAGTGACCATATTTATTTCAACTTGAAATATTTTTATAAGCTCCGATGAATTGCGCTCATTATGAAAAATAAAGTCTTGATTAAGATAATTTTTAAACAAGCGGTTTGAAATTTGAGATGAGATAAATGAAATATATCTGTTCTGATAATAACTTAATAAAACGAGATATAAAGACTTGAAAAAATAGACTCCTATAAGCAGA
>DDCV01000065.1:2496-2815 GCA_002335845.1 Rickettsiales bacterium UBA1997
CAAAAGCCTCTAGGATCATTCCAATAAACAAACAAAATAGAATGAGATAAAACCTCTTTCTTTGGTTTTTTGAGAGTATTTGAAATACTTTAATTAATGGGTTTTCGGATTTCATTTACTGATATAATATTGATGAATACGTGTGATCTGGTTATTTTTTTTTTAATATTAAGTTAAAATGAGATTGCATGAAAAAAGAAGGTAAAAATCCAAGTGAGCTTAATATTCTTCCAAAACTATCAAATCGTTTAAAGGGTGACCATCTTAGAGAGCATATGTATTTTGAATCGGTACCTTTAAATAAATTTACTATCATTTT
>DDCV01000106.1 GCA_002335845.1 Rickettsiales bacterium UBA1997
CAAGCATTGCGCAAAATATAATACAATTTTCATCTTTAACGATATACTATACCAAAATCTATCTTTAAAATAGGTTAGTATTTATTAAATTTTAGCTTCATCCTCTTGTTTTTAAAAGACATAAAAGCTCATCCCTTGTGGCACATAGTCTTCATGAGGGCCTTCATTTTATAACTTTTAAAATTCAAAAATATTTTGCCAAAGATTCAATTAAAGATGGATTTTGGTATTAATCAAATAAGCTTTTTATGCTGCTAGGGATAAATGATTTTATTTTCTCGGTTTTGAATTGCTCTTTATGCATCTTAGATTTCTTGCTATAGGAATATCTAATGCCAAATATGCCGCCACCTTCTTCGCCACCAGTTAACAGGCCGCTGACAACATTGCCAACTACAGGAATTTTGCCAATACCAAATAAATTATTAACAATGAAGCCCGGAACTATCATACCTTTAAAATCGAAGCTTTTTTGAGACAGATTAATCTTACCTTTGGCCGTGATGCCAACTTTAAAGTTATTGGCAACAAATGATTTGATATTGATGCCGCCTTTAGTCATTATAAATTCACCGCTCATATTGCTAAAAATAGTCTTGCCGCTGGAAAACACAGCATCTCTTATTTCTAAGAATAATGTATTTTTAGTTAGTTCTCTGATTTTTGTAGTTTCAAAAAACGTAACCTTGTCAAGAGACTTAAATTCACCGCTAATTATATTCTTATTGTCAATAAACTCATTTTTAGCTTTGAGCTTTATATCGCCACCTTTTAATAAATTAGTGATTCCCAAACCTTCAATTAGATAGCTAACATTACTGATATCGGCCTTTATATTGGCTCTATTTTTCTTTGGCACTTTATTGATAATAAAGTTGAAAGATTGATTCTTATTGTAGCTAGCTTTTATTTCGCCATTGGCACAAAAGCCAGCAGTGCATCTAACATTAGCATATAAATTGTGGAGATTTTTTTTATTCATCAAGCCAGCATTGGCAATATTGATGTTGATTTGTGAATTTTGTAATTCATTTTGCTTAAAATCTTGCATCGGCAATTTGTATTTGACCAATGAGGCTAAATCAAGATTAGCTCCCGATATATCGTAAATTATTTGTGAATCATTATTTTTATAATTAAAAAGGTAATCATTTTTACCAAAATTATAATTCATTAATGATATTTTGCTGACCATTTTTTCTTGAAGATCAAATGTGGCATAACCAGATATTTCTGATTTTTTAATTTCTCCACCAAATTGAGATAAATCATTGGTCTTAGCGAGAATAATATTATCAATGACAATATCATTTTTGTTTATCACAACGTCAAAATTGAGTTTGGCAGGAATTTGCGGCTCTTTTTCAATTCCAAGTGCGGGAACTATAATTTTAGTATCAGCTAAGTTAACTTTAGTTTGAAATATATTGCTTTTAGCGGCTTTTTTGCAAGTAATTTGCATTGATTGCGCAAGAATATCGGTATTAATATCGCTAATATTTGACTCAATATCAATCAAAACGTCACTCAGAGTGGCTTTTTTAGATAACGGCAAGATAATTTTAGTATTGCTTTGAGCTAGGCCATTAATATAATTTTTTATATTTTGTGAAGATTGCGATTTATAGTTAATATGCTTTAGTAAATCCTCAGCTTTTCCTATAGCTTTAGATCGAATGTGTAAAAAATTAAGCGGAGCAAAAAAATCTTCGATAGTTACACTAGCACTTTCTATTTTTGTATCAAGCACCTCACCATCATCAATCTCAATAAACATAGAGCCCTTATCAAAGCTGGCAATACCGTCAATATTTCTTATGTCAGGGAAATATTCATGATAGGACAAATTGACATCTGAAAAATTAATCTGTGCCTCAATGCTATCAAGATTTGAAGCATTATCATTAAGACTTAAGCGAAAACTGGTATAGGCTTTTTTAATTACACCTTGATCCACATGATTTATTACCCAATCTCTAATATCTTGGCGAGGCAATGATATCGGCCAAAATCTAGATATTTCACCGCCTGAAACATTTTCCAACTTAATATCGAAGTTAAAAATCTGCTTTTCCTTGGCTTTTAAACCAGAAATCAATAGAGACATCTCTAGATCAATATCTGGTAAATTTTTGTGATTTAAGTCATGATCACTTTTTAATTTAGTTGTAACTTCTGATAAATTTATAGCTCCAGTTTTATGGTGATAAGAGCCTTTTGCTTTTAGGTTTGAGAAAGCAATTTTATTGTCAAAAAATTGGCTGTAATTAAAGCTGCCATCATTTGATACCAGGTCAAACTGAACATCACTTAATCCAGCCTTGGTTAATTTAAAAAATATACTAATGTCAGCGGCTCCGTCAATTGGACTCAAGAAATTTAGCTTACTGGCTGTTTTTGCCAAAGCGTTTGCCCTGATATTTTTTATCATCAAGTCGCATTGAGGATATTGCTGGTTTTTGATACCAGTTTGACAGCCAAAATTAAAATAAACATCAAGCTTCTTGCTATCAAAATTAATGTTATTTATTGAGGTGAAGCGAGCAATATTTCTGTTCTTAGTGAGCTTTAATGATGACTTCTTTATATTAACCCTATCATAGATTTCATTTTTTTTCTTAAAGATGAAATCGATATTTTCTAGGCTAATTTCATTGACATATAGTCGATCTACTAAAATTTTTTTCAAATTATCATCAATGAATCCAGTAAGCTGATCTTTGTAATTATTGCCGTCACCAGCATTTGCCTGATAATTGTAATTAGCTTCTATTTTAGAGTTTTTTATTGAAATTCTGCTCGGCTTAAAATCAAACAATAGCAAGCGTGACAATGGTATAAATACGCTAAATTCACCAAGAGAAATTTTTGATATATATTTTTGTTTTGAAGATAAATCAATTTCTTGCAAATCATTGCTCGATATCTGCAAATAACCATCAGCAGTGAATTTTACAGAAGTGCTGCTAACAATGTTTTGTAAGCCTAATTTTTCTTGTAGAGTTGAGTTAATTTTGTTACTTAGGGCGGGAATTGATCTAGGTTCAAGATAGGTAATAAGTAAAAAATAGGATAATGCTATAAAATAAGTTAGTAAAAATGACAATACTATCTTGGTAGGGATGCCGATTTTATTTGATAATGGCTGGTTCTTTATTACTCTCGCTACATTTCTTGTAACAATTCTGGTTTTCCTTTTTAATTTGTTTTGAGATTTTAAGCTTTTAGATTTTGATTTCACTTTAGCCATTATTCAAGTGATTGCAAGGCTAGATAATAGCTTTTAGAACCAAAGCCACATATGACTCCATCAACCACATCACTTAGCAAAGATTTGTGACGAAATTCCTCCCTTTTGTAAATATTAGAGAGATGTATTTCAACTTTAGTTTTCGGAAATATTTCTAAAGCATCACGAATTGCAATTGAGGTGTGGGTATAAGCGGCAGCATTGATTATGATAGCATCGAATTTATCAACGGCATCTTGAATTTGCGTTATAATTTCTCCCTCATCATTAGATTGAATAAAAACTAATTCAAAACCTAATTCTTGAGCAATTTTTTGACAGCTTTGCTTGATTTCAGCCAATGAGATTGAGCCATAAATATCTTGCTGCCTTTGATGTAAAAGATTGAGGTTGGGGCCATTGATGATTAATATTTTTTTAGACATTTTTTGATCTTATATATGTATAGGAAAAAATTGTTACAGGAATTGAAATAGCATAAATACTACCAATAAGTGCTAGAGTTAGCCAAGGCTTAACTAAGAGACCAATTATGATAGTAGCAATAATTACCAAAGTGAGATAAGTATAATCATTGCGAATAGGTATTTTTTTTATTGATATTGTAGGCACTGTACTTGCCATAAATAAGGCGGTAGATGATACGTGAATTAAAATAAAATATGGGTTTGTATAAAAGCCATCGCCAAATTCATAACTTAATATCATCGGCAACAACGATATTGCTGCGCCAACTGGAGCTGGTATACCTTTAAAAAAATATTTTTCAAGAATTGGATTAGCATTACCATTGCTAGCTAAGTCGGCATTAAATCTTGCCAATCTTATAGCTGCGCAAACTGCAAAAAACAATACCATTGCCCAATCAAAAAATTTTATTTCATAACTATGATTGATCCAAAAATAAACAATAAAGGCTGGAACTACGCCAAAATTAACAAAATCAACCAATGAATCAAGTTGAGCTCCAAACTCGCTTTCCGAATCAAGATATCTGGCTAATCTGCCATCGACACCGTCCATAAAGCCAGCAAAAAGTAAAAAAGATGTTGCTCTTAAAAAATCACCATTCATTGAAGATATAATTGCTGAAAGTGCAATACATAGGCTCGCTAGCGTAACAATACTAGGCAATAAGCTGGTCAAGGTGGTGGTACTTTTTTTGGCTTTTCTCATTAATCTCTGCGACATCTCTTTTTATTATAAATAAAAAATTGATCAAAATTTACTTTCAGATTTTAATTTCTATAAAATGAAAGTTCAATTAAAGATGGATGTAAATTTCTAAAATTCATGGTCTTGTCAATTTAAAATA
>DDCV01000033.1 GCA_002335845.1 Rickettsiales bacterium UBA1997
TTGGGTTTTGCGACAGCCCCTAAATATAAAAATTTTATGAAAAGCTCTAATGAAAAAGGGCATATATTATCCATATAACTTTGCAATATTTTTGTATTAAAGTAAGATTTAAAAATAAATTGCTGTAGGTCGTTAAAAGGTGGGGGTGTTGTGATTTATTATAAGGTAACAATCTCACCAATAAGGCTACTAGGGCGCGATTTTATTATCTTAACCTCTAGTATTTTACCAAAATAGCTTTCGGGCATTTTATCATCAGCAATTTCTGCGACAACTGATTGTAAAGCTGGAGATTTGCCTAAAATTTGTCTTTGACCATTTTTGGCTGAATTTTTTGATTTTGGCGCCTCTTTTTCAAATAAAACTGGAATAATCTGTCCTTCAAATTTTTTATTAAACTCAATTTGTTGCTTAGTAAGTAAAGATTGCAGTTTTGACAACCGTTCATTCTTTATTTTTTCGTCAATTTGATTTATATTATCACTTGCTGGCGTTCCAGGGCGTGGGGAATATTTAAAAGAATAGCATTGAGTGAAGCCAATTTTTTCCACTAGATCCATAGTATCGGCAAAATCTTGATTACTCTCGCCGGGAAAACCAACTATAAAATCAGAAGATAGGCCAATTTCTGGGCAAGATTCACGCAGCTTTTTGATGATATTAAAATAATCTTGACGGGTATGTTTGCGATTCATGGCTTTGAGAACATTATTTGAGCCAGATTGTATAGGGAGGTGCAAAAATGGCATTAACTTATCAATTTTACCATGAGCTTTTATCAAGTCATCCGACATATCTTTGGGATGTGATGTTGTGTAGCGAATGCGTTTTACTTTATCAATCTTGGCAATTTGTGTAATCAAATCCGCCAATGAAGAATTTTTTCCATCACTATTTAAGCCGTGATACGCATTAACATTTTGTCCAAGCAAATAAATCTCAACAGCCCCTTTTGCGGCTATTTTATTAACCTCATTCAGTATATCAAAAACTGGTCGCGAATATTCAGCGCCTCTTGTATAAGGCACTACGCAAAAGCTGCAAAATTTATCACAACCTTCTTGCACAGTTACAAAAGAGCTGGAAGAAACTCCTTTGTCATTTGCTACTAAATTGTCAAATTTATTATCTGGCACAAAATCAAGATTGATTTGCCTTGATTTCTCTCTTTTAACTTTGCCAACCAAATCTGGCAAAGTTTGATAGCTTTCCGGCCCCACAATGATATCAACAATTTTTGCTCTTCTAAAAATTTCCTCACCCTCGGCTTGGGCCACACATCCAGCTACTGCTATAATCATATTTTCGCCTTTGAGATTTTTTTCTTCTTTAAATGGTCGTAATCGACCAAGGTCAGAAAATAGTTTCTCGGAGGCTTTTTCGCGAATATGGCAAGTATTGATAATAACCATGTCGGCTCCTTGCGCTGTATCAATTACTTCATAACCAGTTGCAGTCATTAAATCTTGCATACGATCAGAATCATAAACATTCATCTGGCAGCCATAGGTTTTTATATATAGTTTTTGCATAGGATTTATTAAATATTTATTTTTGACCGCTAATAATTATCACTTCAAATTGCGCTTGAATTTCACCATTTTTATTTTTGTAAAGATTTTGATAATTCTCAATCAATCTTTGTAGAAGTTTTTTACTAAAAAATCTTTGCGATTTTTTGCGTAAAATATTGCCTAAAGCCATATTTTTTAAATCTTTTAGTAGCGAAAGCGGTTCTTTGTAGCTAATCATAATTTTTTCTAAACTTGAAACTGGATTTTTGAAGCCAGATTTTTGCAATAACATAGCTGCTGTTTTAACATCTATTGTTGGAGGCAATCTCGGTGAAATGCCACCATAAATTTCATTTTCACTCAACTGTATAATATGGTTCAATTCGCGCAGATTCTCTTCACCAAAAAAAGATGCTATAAAAATACCATTTGGCTTTAAAACTTCCTTAATCTGCAATAAAAATTGTGGTATTTCGTTAATAAATTGCATGTTTAAATTGCTAAAAACCAAATCAAAACTATTAGCTTTGAATGGCAAAAACTCATCATCGCATATTAAATCTGTTTTTTTATTATAAAAAATACTAGTTTTAGTAATTTTTGATGTCGTAAGTTTATTACGCAAAACAGGTTCAATAACTCCTAATTCCAAAACATTATCAAGTTTCCTATCTCCCATCAGCTCAATATTTTCAATCATCCTTGCGGCAATCTCATTATGAAAAAAACTATATCTGTTAAAATCATCTTGGGCTTTGATTTGATTTATTCGTAACTGCTCACGATTAAATATTGTCATTTTTTATAAAAACTATTTTAAAGATTAACTTTGATATTAGTGTTATGTTAAATTATCTAAGTTAGAATATCACGATATGCCATTGCCTAATATTTTAAACATCATCTTTCCTTCGCACTGTTTAAATTGCGAGAATATTATAAGTAAAAATAGCTTATTTTGTAATAAATGCTGGCCTCAGCTGAAATTTATTAAGGATCCCAAATGCCCTATTTGCTCATTTCCGTTTGAAATTGATGTTCCTGACATGCAGCCATTTTGTGGTAAATGCGTTGCAAAAAAGCCCAGCTTTGATAAATCAATTATCATTTATCACTATAATTACATGATCAAAAAAATAATTTCTGATCTTAAATATCGTGATAATAGTTTTTTGGTTAAAAAAATTTCTCAAATGCTACTACCTTCATTAAAGGAAGAAATAACCCAAAATGATATTTTGGCCTCAATTCCACTTCATCCAAATAAGCTAAAAAAACGCAAATTTAATCAAACCCATCAAATTTGCCAAGAATTAATCAAAAAACTACCTCAAAAACCTATCTTTTATCATGATTTAATTTTTAGAGTAAATGACACTAAGCCGCAAATTCAGTTAAGAGGTTTGGAGCGTCAAAAAAACCTTAAAAAAGCTTTTATGGTTAATAAAAAATACCAAGATATTATAGGCAATAAAAGAGTTTTCTTGCTTGATGATGTTATAACTACTGGAGCCACAATGGAAAATTGCGCTAAAGCTATAAAAAAGAAAAAACCATCTCAGATATGTGTAATTAGCCTAGCGAAAACAGTTTTTTGAAGATGAAATCAGAGGCGCGTTGACGCTATTTTGCAATGTTTAAATTGTTTAAACAGAAATTTGCTTTATGATTTCTCTTAATAATAGCTCGGAACTTAAATACCAATAATCAGAATTTTCTTGAAATTTTCCAGGATTGAATCTTTGGTTAAAAACTCGGGCTAAGAATCTCATCTCCTCATCAAAATTTTCGTCGAAATTATTAACTAAATAGCCAAATCTATGAAGATTTTTCTTAGCTTTGGCTATAGCTGGATGAGAATTATTAATTTTAAATAAAGCTCTATCATTTTCCAGCTCAATCTTCGCAAAGATGCCGATACCGTTTTTAGCTAAAAATTGCCATTTGAATAAATGCGACGGATCATCTTTTCTACCTAATAATTTTGAATCTTTAAAAAATGCTATATCACTATGACCAACAATATTTGGTGGCTCTATATTGTATTTTTCAACCAAATTACGGCATAAAAATAGGCCGCTATTAATTTGATTATTACTAAACCCTACTTCATAAGGATCATTGCTCAAAAATTCTATACCAATAGAAGAATTGTTAATACTTTCAACTCCACGCCAAAAGCTACAGCCAGCATGAAATGCTATATTTTCTTCTTCCACTAATAAAAAAACCTGCCCTAAGGGATCAATAAGATAATGCGGACTAACGCCATGCTCTTTATATAAAGAAATAGCTTGTGGCACAGATGATGATTTTGTGTGATGAAAAACTATAAAATTAATATCACGATTTTTTACTTCATCGTCAAAATATTTTTCTTCGCCACCAAACTTTTCTAACAATCTACTTCTATTTATCTGCAAATTACAAAACCTCCTTTTGACATTAATTTTTTTTGAAATAGCTTTTTAAATGCAAAAACTCTTGTTTAAAAAAATAACAATATCATGAAAAATAAAAAAGATATCATAAATTCACAAAAAAATTCCAAGGAAATTGAGGCTCTGCAATTTCATAACCAAGGTCAGCCTGGAAAGGTTGCTATGCACTCCACAAAGCCTCTTAACACTCAGCGCGAATTGGCCTTGGCTTATTCTCCCGGAGTAGCGTTTCCTTGTTTGGAAATTGCTAAAAATCCAGATTCTGTATTTGATTATACTGCAAAAGGAAATTATGTCGCCGTTATCTCAAACGGCTCTGCCGTTCTTGGCTTGGGAAATCTTGGCGCCCTGGCCTCAAAACCAGTTATGGAGGGAAAGTCAGTCCTTTTTAAGAGGTTTGCCGATATAGATTCTGTTGATATAGAAGTTTCAACTCAAGATCCGGAAGAATTCATTAATGCCGTTAAATATCTAGGTCCAACTTGGGGCGGAATAAATCTTGAAGACATCAAGGCGCCAGAATGCTTTATTATAGAAAAAAAGTTGCGAGGAGTGATGGATGTTCCAGTTTTTCATGATGATCAACATGGAACTGCTATTATTTCCGCCGCTGGCATAATTAACGCTTTATACATAGCTAACAAAAAAATAGAAGATGTGAAGGTTGTGGTTAATGGCGCTGGAGCTGCTGGAATCGCGTGCTTGGAGCTTTTAAAGGGTATGGGTTTGCCGCATAATAGCGCATTACTATGTGATACTCGTGGCGTTATTTATAAAGGCAGAAAAGACGGCATGAATGAGTGGAAAGAAATTCACGCTGCCGAAACTTCCGACAGAACATTGGAAGATGCCATGAAGAATTGTGATATTTTTCTAGGCCTTTCAGCCAAAGGAGCTGTTTCCAAAGAAATGGTAAAGTCTATGGCAAAGAACCCAGTGATTTTTGCTATGGCCAATCCAGATCCAGAAATTTTGCCCGAAGAGGTTAAGGAAGTTAGAGATGATGCTATTATTGCAACTGGTAGAAGTGATTATGAGAACCAAGTCAACAATGTTATGGGTTTTCCTTATATTTTCCGTGGCGCTTTAGATGTTCACGCTTCAACCATCAATGAAGAAATGAAAATTGCCGCAGCCAAAGCCTTGGCTGAATTAGCTCGCGAACATGTGCCACAAGAAGTTATAAAAGCCTATGGTGGTAAGGAAATGAAGTTTGGTGCTAATTACATAATTCCAACACCATTTGACTCAAGATTACTATCAACAATTCCCGTTGCTGTTGCTAAAGCTGCTGTTGAAAGCGGTGTTGCAAAAAGGCCAATTTCAGATTGGGATGCCTATAAGGTAAGTTTGCAAGCTCGTCTTGACCCAACGGTCAATAGTATGAATATGATCTTTGAAGAGTTGCAAAGATCGCCAAAAAAAGTTATTTTTGCTGAAGGTGAGCAGCCAGAAATTATCCGCGTTGCTGCAATGTGGCGTGATAATGGCTATGGCACTCCAGTTTTAGTTGGTCGTAAAGATAGAATTTTAGCTAATATGACAAATGCCAATATTAGTGAAGATGGCATTGAAATATACAATGCCGCTATTTCCGAGGAAAATAATAAATTTACCGATTATCTTTATAATAAATTGCAAAGAGAAGGTATTTTATACTCTGATTGCTCGCGAATGGTTAAGACTGATCGCAATATATTCAGCGCTTCAATGCTTGCTTGTGGTGATGGTGATGCCTTAGTTACTGGCTTAACTAGAGGATATCGTCAAGCTTTTACTGATATTTGGAAAGTAATTAAAAATGAAAAAAATCAAATAGCTCTTGGTATTTCTATGGTGATTTCTAAAGGAAAAACCATTTTTATCTCAGATACCGCCTGTTCCGAATTATCTTCATCAGAGCATTTAGCTAAAATTGCCATCCAAACTGCAAAAAAAGTCAGCGATATGGGTTATGATCCAAGAGTGGCATTTTTATCATTTTCTAATTTCGGTTCAGCCTTAAAAACCGAATCGGAACGCATTAAAAAAGCCGTAGCAATTCTTGATGAGCAAAAAGTTAGCTTTGAATATGACGGCGAAATGACAGCTGATGTTGCTCTTGATATTGATAAGATGTCTAAATATCCATTTTGTCGCCTAACTGCTCCGGCAAACATCTTGATTTGTCCAGGACTGCACTCGGCCAGTATAGCCACTAAACTTCTTGAGCAAGTTGGAGAATGTACAGTTATTGGGCCAATATTAAATGGACTTGAAAAATCTGTGCAAATTGTTACAATGAGATCATCAATTAATGAAATTTTAAACATGGCTGCAATTGCTGCCGTTGATACAAAATAAAATTTGTAATAAATATGACAGAAGATTCAGGGATAAATAGCTCTATGCTAGCTTCTATGGATTCTCATGATTCAAATCCAGGAGCATCAAATGCAATGCCTGGAAATAGTGGTCTAGCATCTGGTATATTTGGTGCTGAAAAAAGCTTTACTGATGATTTTTTTAAAGGAGTATTGGCTGCAAATATAATTTCAGATTCAGGGATGGATGGAATCATTCCATCTAGTAAGGCCTTCGAAAGTAATCCAATGGAAGATGCGTTCAGTGTTGTTCTGAGTCCAGGAAAAGTAGCTAGTGGCAATGAACTTAATAATCAAAATCCAGTAGGGAAAGGCTTTAGTTTAGAGCATGTTAACCCAGGATCACAAATGAATACTCCTACTTCAGCTGGTTTAAAGCCTAGTGAAAGTACAAGATCTGCCGGTTAGTAAATAAAATAGAAATGTTTAGCGATATCATATTATTCAATAATTTTGGGATTCATATTTTTTGTGCTTTATCTGCCTCATTTATATTTTCATTTATCTTTACTAAAAAATACATCAAGTTTTTTGCCAATAATGATTCCTTAATACAACCAATTCGTAATTCTGGCCCTAAATCTCATCAAAAAAAAATAGGCACCCCAACCATGGGTGGTATTTTTATCATCTTAGCTACACTCTTCTCAACAGCTCTTTTTGCTGATTTTACAAATTATTATATCAAAATTTTATCATTGGTTTTTGTTGCTTTTGCTATAATTGGTCTTGTTGATGATTTGATCAAAATAATATATAAAAACCCACAAGGGCTGCGTGGCAGCATTAAGATTATTTTACAGTTTGCTATAATTGGCTTGGCTTTCTTAGCTTTGAAAGAAATAAATCCTATTCATGGCTATAATGCCATATTTTTTGCTATTGGTGATGGCTATTTTTTAGAAATTGCGAGTTGGCTTTTTATTTTATTTATCAGCTTTGTTGTTATTGGCTCGGCAAATGGCACTAACTTAACTGATGGTCTTGACGGTCTTGTTTCCATACCGGCAATTTTAAGCCTAATTTCTTTAATAATTTTAACTTATATTGCTTCAAATCATTCCTTAGCTAATGTAATTAGGGTTCCTTTTATTCAAGATTCGCAAGAAATTATAATTTTTTGCACCTCTTTAATCGGTGCAATTATTGGGTTTTTAGTATTTAATCTTAGGCCAGCAAAGATTTTTATGGGAGATGTTGGTAGCTTAGCTATAGGAGCTGTTTTGGGGCTGATTGCCGTTATATTAAAGCAGGAATTTATTTTCTTTTTTATTGCCTTGCTGTTTGTTGTTGAATCTTTATCGGTAATATTACAAGTAGCATCATATAAGATACAAAAAAAACGTATTTTTCTTATGGCGCCAATTCATCATCATTTTGAAAAAAAGGGCTGGGCAGAGGAAAAAGTTGTTAAGTACTTCTGGCTACTTTCTTTGATTTTTATGATTATCGGGTTGTCAATTTACTTTTTTGCATAGATCGCTAAAGATGATGCTTGGTATCATCGTGGAGAAATGCCAAGTATTGGAGCAATGTTTTCTATTATCGATCCAGTAACTGGCGCGGCAATCATGCCGCCAGTATTGAATTGAGAATCTGGTTTATCAAATAAAATATAAACCAAATATCTAGGATTTGATGCTGGAAAAATAGCAACAAAAGAAGCTATGGTCTTTTTTTCATTGTAGCTACCGAGCTCAGCTTTTTCAGCGGTGCCAGTTTTGCCAGCAACTTCATAACCCTCAATATTAGCTTTGCCACCCGTTCCTTTGTTAACAGCTTTTCGCATTAGATCACGAATTTTTTGCGAGGTATTGATACTAATAACCTTATTTTTTATCAAAGCTTTTTCTTTCTTAATAAATGTTGGGTTGAGTAAATTTCCTCCATTAACCATTGCCGATACAGAAGATGCTATATGTAGCGGAGTTACAGCAATGCCATGTCCATATGCTATGGTATATAGATTAATTTCGCGCCATCTTTTGGGATAAATTGGCTTGGCGAGCCCATCAAAATCAGCTTTTATTTTTCTTGTTAAGCCAATTTTTTTGAGGAATTCCTTTTGTTTTTCTATGCCAATTCTTTCAGCAATTTTTACCGTACCAACATTTGAGGAATAAATAAATATTTCCTCTAAATTCATTTTATTTTTAACATGATGATCGTCAGAAATAGTGAATTTGCCATATTCTATAGGTTTTGAGACGTCAAATAACTCATTTTCTTTTATCAGATCTTCTTCAAAAACAATAGCGTTAGTAAATATTTTAAATACGGAGCCTAATTCATAAACACCATTAGTTATTCTATTAAATTTTTTACTAGAACTTGCTTTGCGAGGAAAATTGGGGTCAAAATTTGGCAAAGAAACAAGTGATAATATCTCGCCATTATTTACATCCATAATAACTCCAGCTGCTGCTTGCGCTGAATATTTTTC
This sequence comes from Rickettsiales bacterium UBA1997, assembly GCA_002335845.1. The sequence goes on from DDCV01000033.1 coordinate 8,762, forward strand.
CATAGCTTTTTGCAGCTCATCAAACATTATATCTTGTAGACTAATATCTGTAGCCAGAGTTATGTTATTGCCTTTTTTAAGCGCTTCATTGTAGCTTAATTCAATACCAGATAGACCATTTCGATCTACATCTCCATAGCCAACAATATGACTAACCACTGATTTATGAGGATAGACGCGGCTTTTATCCTTATCAAAGACAAGGCCGGCCATATGAAGATTTTTAACTTGCAGGACTTGATTTGGGGTGAGATTGCGACGGATCAGAATCCAATCTTTTTTAGAGTTTTGTAAAATTTTACGCTTTATTATGTCATAATCCAAATCCTCAAACATCTTTGATAAAAAATCAGCGGTTTTATTGTGATTCTTTATTAATTTGGGATTGGCATATAAGGATTTTGTGGCAATATCGGTGGCTAAAATTATACCATTTCTATCTAAAATATTTCCCCTATTATTCTTGAGGTTAGTTGATCGGTAGCGCTTGCTGTGAATAGAATCATCGCTAAAAATAACGATATGAAGCATGCGTCCTATCATTATTACAAACGATAGGAGCACTAATGAATAAATAAAAAATAATCTTGGTTTGGATATATTTTGCACCGAATTAATATCGATAATTTCTAGCTAATAGTGATTTGATTAACCAAGCTTTTAACTGCTGCGATTGATTTATCAAACATTGATTTTTCATCTTTGGTTAAATCAAATTCAATGATTTTTTCAACGCCATTTTCACCAATAATTGAAGGCACGCCAATATATAAATCATTAACACCATATTGCCCACTAAGATAAGCTGCCACTGGCAAAACTCTTCTTTTATTAAATAAATAGCTTTCAGCCATTAAGATGGCAGAAGAGGCTGGAGCATAAAAAGCCGAACCATTGCCCAAAAGCTTAACAATTTCGGCGCCACCATCTCTAGTTCTTTGAACTATTTGATCAATTTTTTCTTGAGTTGACCAGCCCATTTTAAGTAGATCGGGAATTGGAATTCCAGCAATACTAGAATAGCGAATAAGTGGCACCATAGAATCACCATGACCACCTAATACACAAGAATTAACATCTTCCACCGATACATTAAATTCACGAGCTAAAAATAGCGACATTCTTGATGAATCAAGCACTCCAGCCATACCAACAACTTTATTAACTGGAAGTCCCGAAACTTTTTGCATGACATAAACCATAGCATCAAGCGGATTGGTAATCACAATTACAAAAGCGTTAGGCGAATATTTTTTTATATTTTGCGCTACTGACTTAATTATTGCAGTGTTGGTATTTAACAAATCATCACGACTCATACCAGGTTTTCTAGCAATTCCTGCAGTAACAATGATAACATCAGAATCAGCAATATCCTTATAATCTTGAGTGCCAATTAAATTGGCATCAAAATCTTCAGCAACTGAAGATTGCTCAATATCAAGAGCTTTGCCTTGCGCTGTGCCTTCATTGATATCAAGAATAACTACATCGCCAAGATTTTTCAAGCCAGCCAAATGGGCTAATGTGCCACCAATATTACCAGCACCAATTAGTGAAATTTTATTTCTTTTTGTCATTATTTTATTGTTTTGATCTTGATAGAATAGCTAATTAGACTATAATTTAAGTTCTAAATTTAAAAGAGGTATTTTGTCATTATTAACCCTCGCACTAACTAGTTGACTTTTAACAAAAAGATTTGTTTTGGAGGTCTTGTTGAAAGCCATAGTACTTAATACTACTTTGGTTTTTCAAGAAGATCTTCATCTTAAAAAAGACCTTTGCGTAAAAACAAAGGTCTTTTGAAATAAATTAAGCAATTAATTATCAGTTGGAGTGTCGTACCTTATAACGACAATTCCTGAGCCACCACCTTTATTCCAGCCGCCTCCATTACCAGTGTTGCTAGCACCTGATTGCTTGCAAGAAGATCCTCCCGGCGCTGCTCGACCGCAGACATTACTTCTACTGATTCCAGGGCCCCCAACAGCATACCAGCTATTGATACCAGTTATATCAAATTGCTTGCCATTGCCTCCTCTGCCACCATATATATTCATATTAGTATTTGAGCCGTCGCCACCAACGCCTCCAGCGCCGCCGCCAGCACCCGAGACCCAGTTTCCTCCTTTACCACCCCTATATCCTTGTCCATCTACTGCACCCGAGTAGCCAAATGAAAAAAACCCAGTTCCTCCGCCAGATCCACCTGTAGAACCTTTTCCAGTCCCTCCACCGCGTCCACCGCCAATTGCTACTAGAGAATCAAAGGAAGAATTGGCGCCATTGTTACGCACACCACCTCCTGAGCCAACAATAATATTATAGTTACCAGATACCATATTTTTTGTGCCATTTAAGAGGCCTCCAGCTCCTCCTCCGCCACCTTGACCAGAGCCAGTTGGACCACCACCACCACCACCGCCGCCGGCAACTATAAGATATTCTACATTAATTGCTTCAGTAATTGAAAAAGATCCACCGCTAGACCTAAATATACATATAGTCTTTCCAGGAACAGAAGTGGTGTCTATTTCAGCTCCTTGACATGGCGTAACTTTTACTGGATCTTCTCCACTTGCTACTTCTACACTATCAACTACACCATTATTATTGCTATCGACAGTTGATGCTAGGTTCCATTTTTTTGAGAGGTAATAATTTATAAACACTCTTTCACTTACCGTACTAACTCTGCTTAAAAATATTATCTCTTGAATTGAGCCGCCATCCCAATTGCCCCATTGTGAATCACCAATAGTATTTGACGCACCCCAAGATACTACGCCATTAGTTCTGTATTGATCTTGAGAGCCATTGATTCTAGCGTACCAGTTGGAAGGCTTAGAAGATACATTATAGATTACAAATTGATTGAGATCTGTTGGTGAATTCCAAGCATAGCGAGTGTTTCTACCAAAATTCTCATATATCTGTCCATTGTCCCAATTATAGAGGAAATTTGAACTATTGCCCCATCTATGAAAACCACCATTTTTTCCCGACTCAGTATCAACTTTTACAACAGCAAATATTTCACCCTCTGTGAGACCAGTTGTAAATCTTGGTATTACAAAATAATTTCCCGCATTAAAGTAAACATAATCACCGGCCTTGTATATTGGCTTATTAATTCCGCTTTGAATGGCGTGATTTTTATTTAGACTCAAATCATGCCATGTTGAAATTTGAGCTTCATTAGCTAGAGTTGAATTATGATTTTCATCGATATTTTTAGCATCTAACCACAGCATTAAATTTGACTCAACGCTATCTAGTCCAGAGGCTAGACCAATTTCTGCATCTACAGTATCTGAGAAATCAATAGGCTCTTCTTCGCATGTTAAAACGACATCTCCCCAGGTTCCATCTTCATTACATTTTCTTATAGCATACATCGCTTTGCCTTTAAAATTATTTGGGCAGGCTTGAGTTGAGCTTACTTTTGCCCCAGCTGCAGCATCAGGCCAAGTGAATACATTATTGGCGATTGTTAGCTCTTCACTTTCGGCACAAGAAAAAAAATCTCCCAGATTAAAATCACGAATTAAATCATCTCTTGTTTTAGCAAATATTTTATCATCAAAGCCCGGATCAGTAGAGTGCGATATAAATTCATGATCAAATGTTGGCAATGCTGATTGGTTAATAGCATTGCTTTGCTCATCGCTTGATCCAGCTTTAGTGATCTGGGATGATTTTGTCATAGAAAATGCTCCGGCTTTATTTCTGCCTTGATTCATAATGATGAAATCAAACTCTTTAGTTGACTGGGTTTTTTTGTTGATAACGCTAATAATATGTGAATCATCATTAAAGCCACCTACTTTTGTCATCCTCTTATCTACGACATAGATAAGCCTATTATTATAAAGATCTTTTGCCTTTTTATCCCCTAATCTCAGCTCCTTAAATGGCACCATACCATAAGCAAGATCAAGGTTTTGGCTCGAAGATCCGCCAAGATAAATGCCGAGCCCAGAGCAATCTCCGTTATTTATAACTTCAGATCCAAAATCATTACTTCCATTTCCATTTCCATTTCCATTTTCTCTTCTTTTGTTTAAGGATGCGGGACAAGGCAGCCTGCCATTTATTTGGGCAAAGCGTCCCATAGCTTTATAAACCTCTTCAAATTGTTTGATCGACTTAGAAGATTCAGCATTTTTGATTTTTACGACTCTCGAAGACAATGATGCAGCTATAATGACTGCCAATAATACCAACACAACGCTAAGCTCAATTAAACTAAAAGCTGATTTTTTAGATTTTATAATTTTCATAAATATTTTATATAATTCATAGATATACCATTATAGCATAAAATCACTTCTGATGCAAGCTATGTCATTTTCAGTTTATAATTTAGGGCTAAATTAGTTTAATTAAGTATAAAGTAGATTTTATTATCAATCTAGATTGATGCCATATTTTTGACTAAGATATTTTTCAATTTCTTGTCTTTCACCATCATCGATGGCGCGATTGAATATTATTATTTCTGCCATATTGCCAATATAATTCCAATTATTTTGCTGATTACCTATTCGAGGAGCTTGATAGTCAACAAGATGAGCTGTTTGAGCTACATCTTGAGATTCAGGGTTATCGCCACCATTAAGCCAATATATTTTACCGCCTCTATCACTCATTTGAAATGTATGGATTCTACTTATGGGCGAGGAGTAGCTTGCCAAATCAAAATTCATGTCATTGCCATATTGAGCTAAGGTGATAGTGTCGCTATCTCGATAGCCAGGAATTAGATTGCTATTTGCGTTACTAGATGCGCCACCAATAAATGCCATTGAAGAGCCGGCGACTCTTTGTTCTACAAAAAATAAAGTATAATCAGAGTTTATTAAATTATTGCCGTCAAAATTCATAAAATCATTGCCGTCAAAACTAAGGGAGGGAATTATTTTATTAAAAATATTTTGTGAATATATTGGCTGATTATTGACAACACTTTGAGTGGCGTTGTTTATGCGATAATAATTAGGTGCGCGATTATACCAAATTGAAATATTACCCCCATCAACTAACTCTTCTTTATTAAAGCTATCTGCTAGAGTGGTTTCATACCATATTATAAGATCATCCATGTGATTCATGGGGGCATTTTTGGTAAGAATTTGCGCCTTTGACACTCTAGCATCCTTCAAAACATCAATTCCTTTTACAATAAAGGTCATGAGCAAAGCAATGAGTGCCATTAATATCGAAATTTCAAGAAGGCTGAAGGCTCTTTTTATCTTTAGATTTTTTATTTTATAAATTTCCTTATCCATCATTGTGGTTAATCGATTAATTTTTGGATAATTTTATTAGATATATCATCTATATTTTGCAAACCATCAATTATGAAAATTCGTGAATTATTGTTGGCTAAATCCAAAAAACCTTGCCTAACTTTTTCATGAAATGAAAAACTCATCTCATCATAGCGATTATTGTTGCTTCTATTTTTTATACGCTCACATGCTGTTTCAATTGGCAAGTCAATTAGAAAAGTTATGTCAGGAGCAAAATCTCCTATAGATATTTTTTTTATTAACTCAATTTGTGATAAATCTAGCCCCATAGCGTAGCCTTGATAGGCAAATGTTGAGTCGAAAAAGCGATCACAAATAACTTTTTTATTTAATTTGAGTGCTGGCTTTATCTTTTTATCAATATGCTCAATGCGACTAGCAAAATTAAGGAGTAATTCTGTTTTTGCCGAAATGCTGTTATTGCTGGAGCTAAGCAGGATATTTCTTATTTGCTCACTAAAACTAACCCCCCCAGGCTCTCTGGTGGTCACAAAATCAATATTGTTATCTATAAAATATTGTTGTAATTTTTTTACTTGAGTTGATTTGCCGCAACCTTCAATTCCCTCAAATGTTATAAAATTGTAATTATTCATTAAAAAATATGTTAAATCCAAAAAATATTCTTATTAGCGGCGCTGGCAGTGGAATTGGCAGAGCTTTAGCAATTGGTTACTCTTGCAAAGAGTCGAATATATTTTTATGCGGTAGAAATTTAGAAAAGCTAGAAAAAACAAAAAAAATTTGCCAAGCTTTAGGCGCCAATATTATCATAAAATCAATAGATGTTACTAATAATGAATTATTGAAAAGCTGGATTGATGATATTGATAAGAGCTTCAATCTTGATTTAGTTATTGCTAATGCTGGAATTTCAGCAGGAACATCACTAAGCAATGAAAGTTTTGCGCAAATTAAAGGAATTTTTGATGTCAATGTTTATGGTGTGCTAAATTTAATTCAGCCAGCTATTGAAAATATGAAAAAAAGAGGCAGGGGACAGATTGCTATTATTTCTTCATTAGCTGGATTCAAAGGCTTGCCCAGCTCTCCAGCTTATAGCGCCTCTAAAGCTGCAGTTAGGGTTTATGGCGAAGGCTTGCGCGGCAATCTTAAACAATTCGGTATTGAGGTTAGCGTGGTTTGTCCCGGCTATGTCAAAACACCAATGACTGAGATAAATGATTTTCCGATGCCTCTTATTATGACACCAGCAAAATGCGTTAATATAATTAAAAAAGGTTTAGCTAAAAACAAATCAAGAATAGCCTTTCCTTGCGCTCTTTATTTTGTTATATGGTTTTTAACACTACTTTCTAACAATATAACCGATCCAATTTTTGCTAGATTGCCGGGTAAAAAACCCCTACAAAAATAAATCTTGAGCAAAGCTCTTGGCGTCAAATTCTTGAAGATCATCAATTTTTTCACCAACGCCAATAGCGTAAACTGGTTTTTTAAATTTTTGCACCAATGATATTAGCATTCCCCCTTTAGCACTACCATCAAGTTTTGTAACGATAACCCCGGTCACTCCAACGGTTTTATCAAATATTTCTAATTGATTATAAGAGTTTTGCCCTATCGTTGAATCAACCACCAAGATATTTTCATGAGGAGCAAAAGCGTCAATTTTTTTGATAACATTGCCAATTTTTTGCAGCTCATCCATTAGATTTTGTTTATTTTGCAATCTGCCAGCGGTATCAATTAACAAAGTATCAAAATTATTATTTTTTGCATATTCTAAGGCGCGATAAGCAATTGCTGCTGGATCTTCATTTTCTTTTTTTGGCAAAATAATTTCGCAATCAGCTCTTTTTGCCCATACTTGCAATTGATCAGATGCTGCAGCTCTAAAGCTATCACAAGCTGCTATCAAGACCTTGTTATTTTGCTTTGTTAAGTTGGAAGCTATTTTACCAATAGTTGTGGTTTTGCCAGAGCCATTAACCCCATTAAATATGATAACTTTAGGCTTGGAAATATCTTTAAAGTTAATCTTTTTTTCAAATGGCTGCAATATTTGATATATTTCATTTATCAAAAAATCTTTTACCTGTTCAAAAGTAATGTTTTTTATAAATTTTTGTTGGGATAATTTTTGGGTAATTTCTTGTGCTGATTTCACTCCCATATCAGCAATTATTAATTGCTCCTCAAGCGCTTCAATAATTTCATCGCTAAGCTCAGAATGAGTAAAAATTTGCTTAATAGATGATGATATTTTGCTTGATGAAGGCGCGTTGTTAGATATTTTGGGATTTGCCTTATCTTGCTTTTTTGCTTTTGAGAAGAATCTTAACATAAAATTAATAATTAGTATTATGGTATGAGGTAATTTTCAGGATTAACTGCGTCCCTACCTTTACGCAAACCAAAGTAAAGTTGCGGGAATGTAACTTTTCCAGTTTCGCCCACGGCACCAATTTTCTGACCTTTGGCAATATTTTGCCCTTTTTTGACTTGGGATTTTGAAAGATGTGCATATGCCGTTATCCACCCGCCATCATGTTTGATAATTATTAGATTGCCATAACCTCTAAGCTCGTTACCAACATAAGCTACAACTCCATCTTCAGCAGCTTTTACACTTGATCCAGTGGCAGCTTTAATATTAATACCATCATTATATAGACCACCCTTTTTTGGTCCAAATCTTGAAACCACTTGACCATCGACTGGCCAAGAAAATTTATTTAATTTTCTTCTAATCTTGCTGATAATAGATGGTTTTTTGGTTACAATGCGTCTATTATTTTGCTTCCCATTGGTGTTGTAATTAGGTTTTTTGGCATCCTCGCCGATCTGTATAACTTGTCCAGATCTAATATTGTAAGGCTCACTTAGGTTATTCATTTTTGCTAGATGCGCTAGCTTAATATTATAATTTTTAGATATAGTAAATAATGTTTCTCCAGAGCGTACGCGATGATAACCAGTTTGTGGAACTTTTAGCTTTGATCCAGCAATTAAATGATAAGGCTCTTTAAGATTATTAGCGGCGATTAGATCATTGGATGGGATATTATAGTAGCTGGCAATGCCATAAAGAGTATCGCCAGCCATTACCTTGATATAGCCATCTTTAATTTCTCCATATCCTTGATAACTTTTGCTATATCTATAAGAATTGGCTTTGTCAAAAAAGAAATCGGCGCGATCAATTATAGGAGCTGGCTTATGCTTACAAGAAGAAATTAGTAGAATGATAATTATTAAAAACTTGCTATAAAAACTTGTCATTTATAAGAATTTTGAGGATTATTGCAAATGCTCCTTGGCGACATTTTTTTCAAAAATTTTTGAAAAGCAAAGGGTAAATATTTATTTTATTTAATGTTAGATTTTTCTATATTACTACCAATGGAGCAATTATTGATAATAGCAATTCTATCACTTGTTTTTGGCAGCTTTACAAGTCTTGTAACTTATCGCCTTAATAGCAAGGAATCTATTGTTTTTGCTCGTTCAAAATGCCCTAAATGTCAAAAGAATCTAACTCCTCTTAATCTAATCCCACTTTTTTCTTGGCTTTTTCAAAGAGGGAAATGTAGCAAATGCCAAGCCAAAATATCAAAAAGATATCCATTAATTGAGTCAGCTTTTTTAATTATATTTACCACAACCTTTTTGTTATTGGAGCAAAAGATTAATCTAAGTCTAATCATCTACTTGGCGATAGCTGCTATATTGATTTTTATGTGCATTGTTGATTTAGAGCATTATTACATACCTGATATATCGCAATATATTTTGGCTATATTTGTAACTTCTTTGTTAATGGCGAAAGGCTTTGGTAGCGATGATATATTTTTGCGATTTATTCCAGCTTTTTCCTATCTCTTTTTTGGTATAGCTTTGTGGTTATTTTTCTATTTTGCTAGCGGCCTTGAGGCCATTGGTATTGACGATCTTAAATTCTTTTTTATCGCAGGATTAGCTCTTGGATTTGATAATTTTTTATTCTTTATTTTGTTGAGTGGAATTTTTGGTGCTATCTTTGGCTCGATTTGGCAAAAAATAAAAAATGATGATGCTTTTCCTTTTGGACCTTCAATTTGCCTATCTTTTTATGTTTGCTTGTTGATTGACGGCCAAATAAATATCGTTGACGCCTTGGGTGATCTTATTTTTTAATTATTCATCTAAATGCCTTTTTATCAACGGATCTGAATTATACCAAAATCCATCTTTAATACTACATTTAACCTTCTTATTTTTGGTCTAAAATTTAAGCAATAAATCTTATGTATATCACTATACACGGCGATTTATTGCTT
>DDCV01000073.1 GCA_002335845.1 Rickettsiales bacterium UBA1997
AGACTACTCCATCATGAAAAATATTCACATAGCTATCCACACTGCTGGAGATTTAAAACTCCCTTAATATTCAGAGCTACTCCACAATGGTTTATAAGTATGAATCAGAACAAATTAAGAGAAAATATTTTAAGTACACTAGAAAGTGTTGATTGGGTACCAGAATGGGGCCATGACAGAATAAAAAATATGATTGAAAATAGGCCGGACTGGTGTATTTCAAGACAAAGATCTTGGGGCGTTCCAATACCTCTTTTTATCCATAAAGATACAAATGAATTACATAATAAAACTGACTTAATTCTTGAAAAAGCAGCAAAAATTATAGAACAAGGCAATATAGAGGCCTGGTTTGAATTTGATAAAAGAGAACTACTAGACGAAGACAGAGAAGATTACCATATGGTTACTGATACACTAGATGTGTGGTTTGACTCCGGCATTTCACATTTTTCTGTAATGCAGCAAAGAGACTTGGGTGATGTCGCTGATTTATACTTAGAAGGTTCAGACCAGCATCGAGGATGGTTTCAGTCATCCCTAATCACTGCCTTGGCAACTACTGAGAAACCACCATATAAGACAGTCCTGACACATGGTTTTGTTGTGGATGCCGAAGGTCAGAAAATGTCGAAATCACAAGGTAATGTGATTGCGCCACAAGCTATCATAAAAGATAAGGGTTCAGATATCTTAAGGCTTTGGGTAGCAAATACAGATTATACAAAAGAGATGAATATTTCTCCAGAAATAATAAAACGCACTACAGAATCTTACAGAAGAATAAGAAATACTATTAAATTTCTATTATCAAATGTGAATGATTATGACGAAACAAAAGAAGAGGTAAAATCTTCAGATATGATGCTTATAGATAAATGGATTATGCAGTCTGCCTTAGATTTACAGGAATCAATTAAAAATAATTATGATAATTATAGATTTCATCAAATAGCACAAGATATTCAAAATTTTTGCACAATTCAATTAGGGGGTTACTATCTTGATATCGTAAAAGATAGATTATATACATCTCATAAAACAGGATTAGCAAGAAAATCTTGTCAAGGCGTATGTTTAAAATTATTGAAAATGATTAATCTATGGATAGCTCCAATTCTATCATTTACTGCAGAAGAAATTTATCGTCATATAGAAGGAGCAAAACTTAAATCTGTATTTTTAGAGGAATGGATTAAATATGATGTGGAAATGAACAATGAAGAAAAAGAGTTAGGCGATATTTTATTTTCTTTAAAACAACCTGTTTCAAAAAAATTAGAGGAGGCTAGAAAAAATGATCTTATTGGTTCTTCTCTCGACGCAACAATAAGACTAGGAGTGAAGGAAGAAATATACTTAAAATTAGCAGATAAAAGGAATGAATTAAAATTTATTTTTATCTCTTCTGAATGTTATTTAGAAAAAACATTAACAGATGACCCTGTCATAGTTATTGAGAAAAATAATAATGAAAAATGTGATAGATGTTGGCATAGAAATGAATCTGTTGGATCCATGCCTGAACATGAAAAATTATGTTCTAGATGCTATGAAAATGTTTTTGATAATGGCGAAACAAGAAAATTAGGCTAATGAATCGTCTATCTATTACCTTTATATCTTTCTTGGTGCTAATAGATTACATGTCAAAGCTTTATATAAAAGAACTTGTAATGGAAAATTCCATTATAGTGAATAACTATATAATACTAGAAATATATTATAACAAAGGAGTGGCTTTTAGTTTTTTAGACTCTAGCTCATTATTTGTAAACTACTTAGTTACATTTATAGTAGCAATAATTATTTTAGTAATATTTTCATTATTTATTAAAAATTATAAAAATTATAACCAATTTGAGTATTCCTCATATATCTTAATTCTGGGAGGAGCCTTGGGGAATTTTTTAGATAGGTTGCTCAATAACTCAGTCTTAGATTTTATAATAATTCATTATGATAATATCTATTTCCCGGGAATATTTAATTTAGCTGATATGTTTATTACAATTGGCGCCCTTCTTCTTTTTCTTTCATATTTTACAAATAAAGAGAGAATATGATTAAATTTAATTCTTTGGTTAGGTTACATTATTCAATATCTAATATAAATAATATAATATTTGAATCTACTTTTGACTCTGATCCTGTTCTAGTAAGAATTGGTGATGGAACATTACCGATAAAATTAGAGATGACTTTATATGGACTAGAAACAGAAAATGAACAGATAATGACTCTACAACCTCAAGATGCTTTTGGGCTCAGAGATGAAAATCATAATAAAACTCTAGAGATAAGCATGTTTCCTAACATAGAGATGGTTAAATTGGGAAATATAATAGAAATTGATGTTAAAGAAAAAGATGGAAAAGTCTCCCCTGCCTTTGCTATGATAAAACAAGTTAACGAAGACAATGTTTTGTTAGATTTAAATCATCCATTGGCTGGACATGAAATTATATTTAAGGTAAAAATTATCAATATCGATGAATAATATTTTCTCAGAAACTAAACTTATTTTAGCTACACCTCGTGGTTTTTGTGCTGGAGTAGAAAGAGCGGTAGACATAGTTAATAAAGCTATCGATATCTTTGGGTCTCCTATATATGTAAAACATGAAGTTGTTCATAATAAATATGTAATAGAGGACCTTGAGAAAAGAGGTGTTTTATTTATTGAAGACATTGATGTAGTTCCAGAAAACTCAATTCTTATTTATAGTGCTCATGGTGTCTCAATAAAAGTTACAAAAGATGCTGAAAAAAGAAATCTTAAAATATTTGATGCTACATGCCCATTAGTTACAAAAGTTCATTTAGAAGTACATAGATATTCTCAGACTAATACGGATGTTATATTAATTGGTCATAAAGGTCATCCAGAAATAGAAGGGACTCTGGGACAATATAAGTCACCAAATGGAAAAATACATCTAATAGAGAGTATAGATGATATAGATAAACTTCTAATAGAGAATAAAAATTTAGCCTATGTTACGCAAACAACACTTTCTATAGATGATACTAAAAATATAATAGCTAAATTAATAAAAAAATATCCTCATATTCAATCACCAGCTAAAAGTGAT
>DDCV01000125.1 GCA_002335845.1 Rickettsiales bacterium UBA1997
TTTGCTTTTTTCTTTGCTACCATGACTGTTTTCCTCCGCAGTGTTGGTGGTTATTTTTAGTTTATTTAGATAAAAATGATATTACAAGTTTTTTTTCAATGTTTTTAATAAAAATTTCTCTATTTTATAAGTTTTTATCTTTTTTTTTGAATTAATTTTTGATTTATAATTAAAATAATTATTATTTTATCTAATTATTTTTTTTCTAGAGATAAAATATATTCCCAATCCTTTTTTTCTACCTCTGTAATTGATAAACGGTTACCCTTCTGCACAACTCTCATTTTAGATAGTTTTTTTTCACTTTTTAATTCTTTTAGAGTAATTATCTTTGTCAGTTTTCTTTTATATTTTACATCTACCATTAACCATGTTGGTTTATTTATATTACTCTTGATATCATAGTATTTTGCTTTTTTATCAAAGGCTGTATGGTCTGGATAGGGTTTAGAATTTATGCTCATAAGACCATATATTCCTGGAACATCACAATTTGAGTGATAAAAAAAAGCCATATCACCAATACTCATATCATCTCTTATCATGTTTCTAACCTGATAATTTCTAATACCATCCCAGTGTTCCGTTTTATCTTTTTTTAGATCATCAATATCATAGTCTTCTGGTTCATTTTTCATGAGCCAATATTTCATTGATCTGTTCCATATTCACGCAATGATTCACTTAATAAGTCAATTTCTTCACATGCATCTGAATATTCTTTTACTTGCTCTTCTTGCTTCAAATATGCACTAACTACATTCAATGCGGACATGACAGCTATTTTTTCTTTTGCCATGCTCGGTGACATTGTTTTGACTTCAGACATCTTCATGTCTAAGTAGACTGCAGATTTTTGAAGGAGTTCAACTTGATCAGGGTCACATTTAATTTTATATTCCTGATCTTGGATTATTATTGTTATTTGTTCTTGTTCCATAATCACTCGATATTTTTAATTCTTTCTAATACAGCCTCAATTTCTTCTCTTGCCGACTCATTTTTTTTTATAAGCTCAGATTTTTCCGTTACAAGCCCAGTTTGTTGTTTTAATAGTAATGCATTCTCAATCTCTATCTTTTGCATCTTATCTTTAATACTATCGATGGATAACTTAAGAGTTTCTAGTTGCTTGCTTATTTTGGACATAATGTTATTTTAAAATCATTTATTTACAGACATATATTATAATGTTTCTATAATAATTAATCTAGCTAACTAATTGGAAAGAAACAATGGATTTATTGCAAATAAACTTAAAAACTTTTTTATCAGATATTGAGAGTCCTTTCTCAATCAATGAAGTTTATGGTTATTTATCTGGTTTTGCTGCGAGTAATAAGTCAGTAGATAGTTATTTTTCTGCTTTAGAGATGTATTTCTCTAATAGATCAGAGCCTAATAAAAAACAACCAGATTATAAGATAGTCATAGATAATATTATCTCCATCAAACAATCAATTGGTAGTGGATTGCTGATTTTTCCCTTTGATAATGAAGAGAAATCAGAAGATAAACTTATAGCTCTGGGTGAATGGTCTAAAAATTTTATACTTAGCACAAACTTCCTTATTGAGCAAAAGCTATTAAAGAATACCCTTGATTATCAGGAAATTCTCCATGACCTAACAGAAATTAGCAAAGTAGGTCATAATTATGATATTAATAATACAGATGAGACTGATCAGCATTATATAGAAATTAGCAACTATGTTCTGTCTGCTGTAAATTATATCTATTCAGTTTCTGGAGAGGATAGCGATAATAATGATTGAGAATACTGTGTATAAAAAAAGAAGAAAAAGACTTTTTAGGCTAATGAAAGATAATTCGATAGTTTTAATAGAGTCTTCGCCTGAAAAAATTAGAAATAATGACTCTACCTATAGATATCGACAGTGCAGTAATTTTTATTATTTAACTGGTTATAACAAACCGTCGGCATTGCTTGTGGTATTAAAGAAAAACAAAAAGTTAATTACACATTTTTTCACCAAAAAGCCAAATAAGCATGATGAGGTTTGGACAGGACAACTACCAACTTCTACTACAACTAAAAATTTATATGGATTTGATAAGTGTAGTTATTTAAATGATATTGAAAAGTATCTTATGCTTTATCTTGAAAACACAAAAACTATATATCATACCTGGGATGATGATACAGTAAATAAGTCAATTTTCGATTCATGTCTCCATAAGCTTGGGGAGAAATATAGGTCAGGCATTGAAATTCCTTCTGAATTCTTTTCATTAAAAAAAATAGTACATAAGCTTAGACTTGTAAAAGATAAGTCTGAGATAGATCTTATCCGTGCAGCAGGTAAAATATCTTCGCTAGCTCATATTGAAGTGATTAAAAAATGTAAACCAGGGTTAACAGAGAGAGAGTTAGAGGCAGTACTACTTTATAATTTTAATGTTAATGATGCATCAGAGGCTTACACATCAATTGTTGCTTCTGGAAAAAATGCATGTGTCCTGCATTATATAGATAACTCATCTATGCTTATGAATGGCGATCTTTTATTGACAGATGCTGCCTGTGAGTATAAAAATTATGCATCTGATATTACTCGAACTATCCCAGTTAATGGCAAATTCACAGAAGATCAAAAATTATTATATAATCTTGTTCTGAAGGCTCAACAAAAGGCAATAACAGCATGTGTGATAGGTAATACTTTGCAATATATACATATGGTGGCGGTTAAGGTTATATGCAAGGGTCTTATCGACTTAGGATTAATTAATGGAAATTATAAACAGGCGATGAACGAAAAATTATATAAGAAATTTTATATGCATAATACTGGGCACTGGTTAGGTCTGGATGTCCATGATCCATCAGAATATAAAGAAAACAAGGAGTTAGTAAAACTTGAGCCTGGAATGATTTTTACTGTAGAGCCTGGGCTTTATATAAGATCTGATAAATCAATAGACAAGAGGTTTCATAATATTGGCATAAGGATTGAAGATGATATCTTGATCACAAAAAATGGACCTGAAATTTTAACATTAAAAGCACCAAAGTCTATTAATGAAATAGAATATTTAATGAGTGGAAATAATGGCTAGTAATCAAAAGTTTGATTTTGTTATAAGTGGCGCTGGACTTGTTGGCTGTCTAGTTGCAAGTCAGCTTGCTAAGTTAGGCTTAAAATGTTGTTTAATTGAAAAAAATAAAATTAATGACGTTCCATTAGTTAATAATTATTCTCCATTATCATTAAATTATAGATCATATTTGATACTTAAAAAGTTTGATTTATGGGAAGAAATACTACCCCATGTCTACCCAATTAGAAATTTAACGATTAAGAGTTATCATAGCTTGAATAGACTTACGTTTAATGCAAAAGATATTTATTTGAATGACTTAGGATATGTAGTTGACCGAAGAAATTTACTTCAAGCATTTTTAAATAATATCAAATCTTCATCTAATATAACAATATTTGATCAAGAGACTATGAGTGGTTTTCAGGATCATACCGAAGACGAGGAGTATGGATTAATTGGAAAACTTTTATCTGGGCAATCAATAGAGGCTAAATATTTGATAGTTTCAGATGGGATAGAATCTAAAATAAAAGATAAATTAAATATAAAATCATTAAAAATTGATTATTCTCAAATATCCTTTGTATTTAATGCAAAAGCATTTTTCAAAAAATATAGTGCTGTACAAATTTTTAATAAATATGGAATTTTTGCTGGCATTCCATATGGTAGTGATAGAACAAATATTATCCTAACTATAAATAAAAAAGATATACCTATTTTTTTTAATGATAAAGACAAGATTAAAAAAAATTCACTTCAAAATATTTTCAAAGATTATATGAGTGATATTTCAGACTTAAAATTTGTTAGCCAATATAATCTTCTTACCTCTAGGTCAAAAGAAATTTCAAGAAATAATATAATATTACTAGGAAATTCTTCCCAGCTTTTACATCCAGTTGGAGCACAGGGTTTTAATTTAGCTGTGAATAATATTGATTCACTAATAAAATTTATGAGTAATGGTAAATTAGATATTGCAGGTTTAACTAATGAGATTAATAAATCACGCGAATCTGTTTTTGATAATATTGACGTAGCTACTAATATTTTGGGAGGAGAAAAAATTCCATCGAAGCTGCTAAGCTTTTTTTTAATAAACTCAATTAAATCTTCTCAAATAATGAAAAATACATTTTTAAAAAATATGCTAGGTATTAATAATTACCCTTATCTTAATATTGGCGCTGACATATGAAAAATATCTTGATAATTGGTGATGGAATCATTGGAATGCTTGCTGCCATTGTCCTTTCTAATATATATAAAAATATATATCTAGTTAAAAGTAGTAAAAAAAAGTACTACAAATCTAAGATAGATAGATTTTTTTCCATCAATCTTTTATCACAATATTTTTTTATGAAAAATGATATTTGGTCAGATATTGTTGTTAGCAAACCTCAGCCCTATAATAAAATTATAACTTGGGATGATGCGATAGAAGATAATCTCATCTTTGAATCCTCATCTATCTCATATGATAGCTTGGGTTATATTGTGAAAGAAACATCGATTATTGATAGTCTTCTAAATCGATTAGTTAATATTAAAAATGTTATAAGTATCAAGGATGTAGATGTTAGAGAAATTCGTGATAATACCCATACAATGATTCTTTATAATGGAGAATCTATTGATTTAGATCTTATTTTAAAGTCAGATAAAAGTATGGACACTTTGCTGGGTTCAGATGACTTTAAATCGAATGTAGTTAATTATAATCAGCATGCGTTAGTAGTAGATTTATTTCTTGATAAAATCTCTATGCAAAATATTGCATATCAAAAATTTATAGAAGGCCAGATAATGGGATTATTACCAATTTCAAATAATCAATATAATTTGATATGGTCAGTAAATAATGATTTTTTAGATAATCTTAAAAACAATAATGATGCAAAAATTCTTTCTATTTTGAATAGTCACCTATCAGAGAAAATAGGAACTATTAAGAATATCTCTAATCGAATTATTTTCCCCTTATCAGGTTTCCATGTTGACTCATATATAAAAAATAATATTTTAGTTATAGGAGGTGCTGCTCATTCAGTGCACCCGATGGCTGGTCTTGGACTAAATATGGGAATACAAGATATTTTCTTATTAGAAAATTCATTTTTGAAAATTAATACTGATAATTATGACATAACTCAAGTATTACAAAACTTTAACAGGTCTTGTACTGAAGAGAATAAAAAAACTTATAATACAATTAATTTTCTTAAAAAATTCTATTCTGATAAATTAATTCCAGATTTTTTTAGAGAAAAATCTTTAAAATTATTTAATAAAAATATATGTCTAAAAAATAAAGTTATTGAATCTGCAACTGGAATAGATGTTTTAAAAAGAAGATCAGTAGGAAAGTATTGTTATTCCAACTAAAAACAAGGTAATGCAAAATATTTTCTTCAACAAGGGTGTGTTGGTTTTATATGTTAAACCTGCTCCTAAATATGAGAATATAAGAGTAGTAGCAGAAACAAGAAAAAAGGCATAAAAGTCAATAAAATCAAAAATTGTATTTTCAAATACTCCAAAAATTTCTTTCAAAAATAATGTTATTAATATTCCTAACGAAGCTATTGGTACACCGCAAGCTGCTGCTGTTGCAATACTACCCTTCATGGATTCTCCATAAAATTTGAAATATGGT
Source organism: Rickettsiales bacterium UBA1997 (assembly GCA_002335845.1). Next base: position 5,729 of record DDCV01000125.1, read on the forward strand.
GTTGTTAAAGTCCCTCCACCAATACCTAGCATAGTGCTTATAGTTCCTGTAAATAAAGAAAATATATTAATATATTTATGCTTTCTATTTTTGTTCGGCTTCTTTCTTTCTTTCTTATTTATTAGATATATAGAAATTATTAATAAAAGTATTCCATAGTAAATTTTTATAATATCGCTAGTTAATGCTGTTATTAAAATTACACCCATTACGGAACCTAGTATTAAGCCTGGCAGCATTTTTTCAAATAATAACCAATTAATTAATTTATTTTTATTGTGTTTTATAGCTGCTGAAAGGCTCGAGATAACAACACATGCCAGCGAGGTGCTAACTGTACTTTGCATGAGATATTCTGTATGCAAACCGTATGAGTTGAATATAAAGAATAAAAAAGGCACAAAGATAATACCTCCGCCCAATCCTAAAAGACCTCCAAGAAAGCCTCCAAATGCTCCTGTTATTAGATATAATCCATATACACTCATTAGCATAGCTTCCTAAAAGTCATATATTATAGTTTAAAACATCTACAATTGTGGCATACTATATAAAATTAAATTTATAAGTTAATTCATTTTAAATACTAAAAAGGGAAAAGCACATGTCAGGAAATCATCATTTATACGTGCCAGGACCATCTAATGTTCCGGCTGCAGTTCAACAAGCAATTCATTGTCCTATGGAAGATCATAGGAACCCAACAATACCAGGTTTAATTACGCCATTAGTAGAAGATCTTAAAAAGATTGTTCTAACAGAAAAAGGCAAAGTTGTTTTTTTTCCTTCTTCAGGAACAGGGTGCTGGGAAGCTGCTTTACAGAGTACTCTCAATATTGGTGATACAGTTTTGGGTGCCAGTTTTGGCCAATTCAGCATGTTATGGTTGGATATGTGTACAAGATTGCAATTTAAAGCAATCACTATGGATGAAGAATGGGGAACAGGAGCTAATCCTGAAAGTTACCATAGAGAATTATCAAAAGATAAAGATCATAAAATAAAAGCTGTTCTAGTTTGTCAAAATGAAACCGCTACAGGTGTCAGAAGTGATGTCTTAGCTATAAGAAAAGTACTTGATGATTTGAACCATCCTGCATTACTTATGGTTGATGGTGTAAGCTCAGTTGGTAGTTATGAGTTTAGAATGGATGACTGGGGAGTTGACTGTGTGGTAAGTGGATCTCAAAAAGGTTTGATGCTTCCAGCAGGTCTCGGTATCTTGGGTGTTAGCCCAAAAGCAATAGAAGCTATGAAGTCTTCAACTTATCCAACATGTTATTTTGATGTACAAGATATGATTGCAAAATTAGAGACAGGATTTACTCCTTATACACCGCCCGTTAATTTATTACGAGGAATGAGAGTAGCTCTTGATATGCTTTTAGAAGAAGGACTAGAAAATGTCTGGAAAAGACACCATCGCTTAGCTGAAGGAACAAGAAGAGCTATATTAGATGGATGGGGCATGAAATTGTGTGCTAAAGAAGAAAAATGGTATTCAGATACGGTTAGCGCAATTGTTGTACCTGAAGGTGCAGATGCTGTGCCAGTTATAAGTACTGCATTTAACACTTATAACCTAGCGCTTGGAGCAGGGCTTGCAAAGGTAGCAGGAAAAGTATTTAGAATTGGACATTTAGGTGATTTAAATGAACTCATGCTATGCAGTGCAATTGCTGGATCTGAAATGGCAATGATGTCTAATGGAATCAAGGTAGAACTAGGAAGCGGTATAGCAGCAGCATCTAAATACTGGCTTGACAACCCATCAGGAGCATAGTTATGACTAAACCAGTTGCAATTGTTACTAGAAAATGGCCAAAAGAAAATGAAGATAGGCTCAAAGAATTATTTGATGTTATTTTAAATGAATCTGACAAGCCTTTTACTGCAGATGAGCTAAAAACAGCTCTCCAAAACTGCGATGTTCTTATGCCGACTGTTACAGACAAAATTACAGCTGATATTTTGTCAGTTGAAAATAGAAGAGCCAAAATGATTGGTAATTTTGGTGTTGGTTTCAATCATATTGATATCGCTAAAGCTAAAGAGCTAGGCATTACAGTATCTAATACGCCTAGTGTCCTAACAGACTGTACTGCTGACATTGCAATGTCTTTATTGCTTATGGCAGCTAGAAGAGTTGGTGAAGGAGAAAGAGAGCTTAGAGCTGAAAACTGGACAGGTTGGAGACCAACGCATTTACTTGGTACTAAGGTCACAGGTAAAAAACTTGGAATTATAGGTTTTGGTAGAATTGGCCAAGCCGTAGCTAAAAGAGCACACTTTGGTTTTGATATGGATATACTATATTGGGATCCGTATGATATTCCTTCAGATGTAACAAAAAAATTTAGTGCAACTAAATTAGACACTATTGAGGATATATGTAGAGAAAGTGATTTTGTTTCAATCAATTGCCCAGCTACAAAAGAAACGCTTCACCTTATGAATGAAGAAAGGTTTAAGTTAATGAAAAAAACTGCTTTTGTTATTAATACAGCACGTGGCGATATAATTGATGAAAAAGCATTAGTTCAAGCTTTGGTTAATAAAGAAATTGCAGGAGCAGGCTTAGATGTTTTTGAAACAGAACCGAATCTTCCTAATGAACTCAAAACAATGGAGAACGTAGTATCATTCCCACACTTAGGTAGTGCAACTATTGAAACTAGATTAGCAATGGGAAATACAGCTATTGAGAATACTTTAGCTTTTTTTGCAGGAACTGATTTACCAAATAAAGTTGTTTGAGTGATTAGAAATGTCACTTCGTGAAGATGTTGGAAACATATATAAATCTTGTCTTAATAAGTTAGATCCAGCGGATACTGTCTATGCTTATTTAAAAAGTAATTCAGATTTATTTGATAACCATAAAAGAGTGTATCTAATTGCTTTTGGCAAAGCTTCTACAACTATGATGAAGGGTTGTTTGGATTTTATAAAAAAAGAGATGCCTGGTATTGAAATAATTTCTGATCCAGTTGTGGTATCAACAAATTCTGATTTTAAAATACCTTATAAGGTTGATTTACATTTTTCATCGCATCCAGTTCCAGATAATAAAAGCATACAGGCTGGAGAGAAAGTGCTGAGCTATCTTTCTTCTTCAAAAAAGGATGACTTAGTATTATTTTTAATAAGCGGGGGCGGCTCATCTTTATTAGCTAAACCAGCACCATCAATATTACTTAATGACAAGATACGGTTAACAGATTTATTACTTAAGTCTGGAGCTTCTATAAATGAAATGAATGCTGTTAGAAAGCATATGTCGAGTATTAAAGGGGGAAGACTTGCGCAGCATGCTTTACCTTCGAGTTGCCATTCTTTGATAATATCTGATGTAATTAATGATGATATTAGTACCATAGCTTCTGGTCCTACTGTTGAAGATAAAACTACATATCAAAATGCATACGATATACTTTCTAAGTATCATTTACTTGAAATTTGTCCTAAATCAATAATGGAATATTTAAAAAAAGGTGTTGCTAAGTTTGTGGAAGAGTCGCCTAGTAAAATAGATAATTCAACAAATAATATTATTTGTAGTAATAAATTATTCAGAAAACAATTATCTGTTTCATCAAAAAAATTAGGTTATAAACCTATTATCATTGATGAAGATTTTATTGGTGAGGCAAAATTTGAAGCAATTTCATTAATAAATAAACTTATAGAAATTTCTAGCAAATACCCTACTGAAAAGTTAGCTATTATATCTGGTGGGGAAACTGTTGTTGATATGAAAGGATCTGGGAAGGGTGGAAGAAATCAAGAGTTAGCACTATCTTTTTTAGCTAATGCTGACAAAATACCATCTTCTCTAGATTGGCTATTATTATCAATAGGCACAGATGGTATTGATGGTCCCACAGATGCAGCAGGTGGAATTATTGATGATGCATCGATACAAGCTCTTTCAAAATCTAATTTAGATATCCATGAGTACTTAGATAATAATGATTCTTATACTTTTCTAGATTCTATTGCGTCGCTTTATAAAACTGGACCATCTGGGACAAACGTTGCAGATATTCAGATCATATTAGTTAATAGATAAGTATATTTCTTTTAACCATTTTTCAAATATTATTATAGTATAATCTATATCTTTTTTTGTATGACTAGAGGATATAAATCCAGCCTCAAACATTGATGGAGCAAAAAATATTCCATTCTTTAACATATATTGAAAAAAGCTTATAAAATTATTTTCATTAGTATTTAAAATATCATTATAATTAGTAACTTCTTTTTTTGTAAAATAAATCCCAAACATTCCACCCTGGCTATCTGCTGATATATCAGCTTGGTATTTTTGAGCAACCTTATTTATTTTAGAAATAAAATATTCTGTTTTTTTACTTAATTCCTTAAAATATTTAGGCTTAGAAATTATTTCTAGAGTTTTTAATCCTGCTGCCATAGCTAATGGATTCCCTGAAAGTGTACCAGCTTGATAAACTCCACCAAGAGGAGCTAAGTTATCCATTATATCTTTCCTTCCACCAAAAGCTCCAACAGGTAAACCACCTCCCAGAACTTTTCCTAATGTTGTAAGATCAGGTTTAATACCATATAAACTTTGGGCTCCACCTTTTGCTACACGAAAACCTGTCATAACTTCATCAAATATTAAGATAATATTATTTTGATTACATAAAATTCTTAATTTTTTAAGAAATACTTTATTCGCCCTAATAAAATTCATGTTACCAGCAATAGGCTCAATTATTATGCATGCTATATTTTTACTTTTGATAGCTTTCTGAACTTGTTTAATATCATTGTAGGGTAAAGAAATAGTATCTTTTGCATTGGCTTTGGTAACTCCTAAGGAATTTGGTGTACCGAATGTTGAAGCACCAGAACCTGCTTTTATTAAAAAAGAATCTCCATGTCCATGGTAACAGCCGTTAAATTTTATAACTTTATCTTTTTTTGTGAAACCACGAGCTAATCTAATAGCACTCATCGTAGCTTCTGTGCCAGAATTAACCATTCTAACCTTTTCTATTGATGGATATATTTTAGTAATTTCTTTGGCTAGCATCACTTCATTTTTACATGGAGCACCATAGGTAATACCTGAATGAATAACTCTAGTTATTTCTTTAATAATTCTTTTATCAGAATGTCCTAAAATCTGAGCTCCCCAAGAACCTATAAAGTCTATATATTTGTTATTATCTTCATCCGTTAAATACTGACCCTTTGCCTCTTTTATAAAAAATGGTGTTTTGCCAACAGAGGAAAAAGCTCTTACTGGCGAATTAACACCTCCAGGTATATATTTTTTTGCTTGCTTAAATAGTTTAGTTGAATTTTTCACTCTTTAATTAACTCCATCATTTTTTTTATTTCTCGACCTGGGCTGTCATGTTTAAATATTCCTGAAACCATAGAAATCATATCAGGTTTATATTCCTTTATATTCATTAAATTTAATCTATCAATTCCACCTATAACACATATGGGTATTTTTATTACTTTTTTAGCTTCTGATATTATTTCATGATTACAAACAATTGCATTATGTTTTGTACTGGATCCATACATTGCTCCAAATGACACATAATTAGCACCATTTTTTTCTGCTATTTTAGCAGCTTCAATAGACCCATAACATGATTTTCCTATTACTATACTTCCCCCAAGACTTTCTCTTGCCTCTGAAACACTAATATCATTTTTACCTAAATGTAGACCACACCCATCTAGATATTTTACTGCATGACAATCATCATTTATAATAAGATGAACATTGTTATCCATGCATAGTTTATGAATTTTAGCTAACAGATACCTTTTTTTCCTATTTGATAAATTTTTAGATCTGAATTGTATTATTTTTATGCCTGAGACTATAACTTCTTCAATCTTGGCCAAATATATTATGTCTGAGTACATATAGTCTGGGCATATTGGATAGATGTCTATAGAGGTATTTTTATTTATCATTGATTATATATAACAAATTAATTGGGTTTATCATAGAATTATGAGAAACTACAAGCTATAAAAATTATGAAAAAATACCTCTGTTTAATTTGTGGCCTGATATATGATGAAAGTATAGGCTGGCCCGATGATGGCATAAAGCCAGGTACTAAATGGGAAGATGTCCCAGAAAACTGGGCTTGTCCAGATTGTGGTGCCACTAAAGAAGATTTTGACATGATCGAGGTGACATAAGTCACATTGTTTAATAGCTTTTCTAGAATAGACAAAAATACTCTAAAAATAGCAATACCCTTAATTATTTCCAATATTACTATTCCGTTAGTTGGTTTTGTAGATAATGTAATGATGGGACACTTGGGTTCTGTGGTATATCTAGGAGCCATTGGTGTTGGCTCAATCATAATAAGCTATATCTTATTTAGCTTTGGGTTTATAAAATCATTAACCACGAGTTTTGTCTCACAACATACGGGAAGCAATAATACTAAAGAATTATTATTATCGCTAAGTCATTTTCTATTAATATCAAGTTTCATATCTTTTTTAATTATTTTTTTTAGAGATCAAATCATCATATTCTCTCTAAATTTTATGAATGCTTCTAGCGAGGTGAATATTAATAGCAAGATATATTTAGATTATAGGATATGGTCTATTCCAGCTATTTTTTTAAGAGACATTCTAATAGGTTATTATATTGGTGTTCAAAAAATAAAAGCTGCAATAATTATAAGTATTACAGTTAATCTTTTAAATATTATATTAGACTACTATTTTATTTATATACTAAATTACAGTATTGAAGGCGTTGCAATAGCTTCCTTAATTTCTGAATACTCCGTAGTATTCTTCATATTATATGCAATTAAAAATGAAAATATATTTAAAAATACCAATTTGAAAACTCATGAGATATTTGACTGGTTGATGATTAAGAAAAAAGTTTTGGTAAACATAAATATGTTTTTAAGGTCATTTATATTAATGACCATATTTATCTACTTTATGAAAGTTGGTTCAAGTTATGGCGATTCAATTCTTGCAGCAAATGCAATACTTCTTAATTTTTTCTTTCTCTTCTCTTATGGGATTGATGGCTTTGCCCACTCTTCAGAAGTATTAGTAGGCAACTCAATTGGTAAAAAAAATAATGTATTATTAAAGCAATCCATTTATTCGACAGGTAAATTTTCGGTCATACTTGCCTCTATTTACCTTATAATTTTTAATGTATTTGATTTATTAATTATTCAATTTGTAACAAATCTAGAAGTCATCCATGCAATTGTATTGTCAAATATTACCTATTTGTACTTAATATTTATTTCTGCAACAGTTGCTTTCTGGCTTGATGGTGTATTTATTGGTTCACTTAAAGTTACTTTATTAAGGAATATAATGATTATTTCAGGGATATTATTTTTTATTGTAGAAACAGTACTATTGCAAGGGAATAACGATAATCTATGGATTTCATTTTTAGCATTCTTTACTGCTCGGAGCATGTTACTAGGGATTGCCTTACATTACAATATGAAGAATAATAGATTTATAACCATCTGAGCTGTATATTATTTTATTCTGCTTACACATCAAATTTTTTATGATATATTTAGGAATATTTTTAATCTAGCTACATAAGGAGAAGGTAAAATGGGATTTTTCGGAGATCTATTTAAAAAAGCTGAGCCAACTAATGTGACAGTCAAAGGGTCAGGTGAAACATTTGTTGTACCTGTAGGTATGAATCTTATGAAGGCAGCTATTAATGCTAAAATAGCATGGCCGCATTCATGCAAAGTAGGAAGCTGTGGTTCTTGTAGAACTGTAATAGTTTCAGGAGATGGTTACTATCCATCAAGCCCATGTGATCCAACAACATTGATAAAGCCAGAAGAAGCTGAAAAAGGTATGGTGATAGCATGTCAATGGTATCCAAAAGGTGGTGATATGGAAGTTGAGGTAGCTATCGGCACTGAAGGCGACAAAAGAGGAATGATTTAAAAAATTATTAGATATGGTTTATTGATTCTGAAACTGAGTTAGCAGATTTTTTTGCTAGCTCATAAGAGTCTAAGTTAGTTGCACTGATGGGTTTTTCAAAATGCACCATCACATTAGTTGAAGATCTTCCTAAACACCTTAAAGATATTTTTATAAGCGTCTGAGTCTTGTCAGCCCAACAAACAGTATCATCGGATTTAATATTGTTTGGGTAATCTAAAGGATATCTAATAAATATTGGTTGAACTATAGAGTTTGACTCTGATATGCAATTAAATAGTTTGCTATGAAATTTCTTTATATCAACACCATTTCCAATTCTTCCCTCAGGGAAAAAAATAATTTTTTTATTTCTATTTATATAACCTTTCATTACATCAACAACATGATCTATATCATTTGTATCGCCTCGTTTAATAAATATTGTTCCAGTTTTGGATGATAGGTGTCCAATAACTGGCCAATTTTTAATTTCAGACTTTGCTATAAAATTTGATGGTATTAATGAATTAAGAACTAT
>DDCV01000155.1:0-5698 GCA_002335845.1 Rickettsiales bacterium UBA1997
TATTGACGGATCTGGGTTTAATTGATATTTAAATCAACTAAAGTTGTCTAGACCCAAAAATATAGCAAAAAGTGGAATCAGCCCATTCAAAACTGGAGCTTGATAATTGGCCAGTTGGATATATTTTTTGAAAATAGGCTGAAATTAGATTTAGCCTAAAATGGGATTTGACACGGGGTTTTGGACACTCCCTTTGGATGAGCTTTATCCACCACCGAAAACTACTTAAATAAGGGATATTTGTACCTAAAATCACTAATATTACCAAAAAACCAGACAATTAGCCCAAAAAATCAAAAATACTCATAAAAATATAGCGAATTTCTGGAGAAATTCACTGCGATTTGGTGAGTTTATATTTTTTTGAAAGAAATTTAGAGGAAGTTGGGTTTTGCGACAGCCCCTAATTGTATTTTTTGTTATTAACCCGCGCAATATGAAAGGTACCCAATTTACTAGACATTAAAACTCCTTTCTAATTTATCGTTATTTTAACTATAAAAGACCTTTGCGCAAAATTCTTTATGTGAATTTAAAAAATCAAAATAACGACAAAATTACCAAAATTCGTTGATTTGTAGGGGGCTTTCTAGTGATACAAAAAAGCCGAGCACTACATCTGCAGTGCTCGGCTTTAAAGTAATTTATAATGAGATTGAGTGAATTAGAAGCCCATGCCTCCCATTCCGCCCATGCCACCCATACCGCCAGGCATAGAGCCAGCGCCAGTAGCTGAACCTTCAGAATCGTCTTTTTCTTCAACGATTGCAACCTCAGTAGTAATTAACAAGCCAGCGATTGAAGCTGCGTCTTGTAGAGCCGTTCTAACAACTTTTGCAGGATCGACAATTCCAGCTTTGAACATATCAACAAATTTGTTATTTTGAGCGTCATAACCATATTTTGGATCATTTTTCAAAATAACTTCATTACATATAACTGCGCCGTCAAAACCAGCATTTTCAGCAATTTGTCTGATTGGAGCCTTGATAGCACGAGCTATAATGGCAACACCAGCTTTTTGATCAGCATTTTCAGTTTTGATATCTTCTAGAACTTTAGAGGCGTATAAAAGAGCAGAACCGCCTCCCGCAACAATACCCTCTTGCATTGCAGCACGAGTTGCAGCTAAAGCATCATCAACGCGATCCTTCTTCTCTTTTACTTCAGATTCTGTTGTGCCGCCAACTTTAATTACTGCAACACCACCAGAAAGCTTAGCCAATCTTTCTTGAAGCTTTTCACGATCATAGTCAGATGTAGTTTCTTCAATCTGAGATTTGATTGAATTGCAACGAGCTTCCACATCGCTTGAAGAGCCATTGCCATCAACAATTGTTGTGTTTTCTTTATCGATTATAACTCTTTTAGCTTGACCAAGCTGGTCTATTTCTACAGATTCAAGCTTCATGCCTAAATCTTCAGAAATTAACTGACCACCGGTAAGGACGGCGATGTCTTCCATGATAGATTTTCTTCTATCGCCAAATCCAGGAGCTTTGACAGCAGCTACTTTTAAACCACCACGTAATTTGTTAACAACAAGAGCAGCCAAAGCTTCACCCTCAATGTCTTCAGCGACAATAATTAGTGGCTTGCCAGATTGTACAACAGCTTCAAGAAGTGGCACCATTGGTTGCAAGTTGGTTAGTTTTTTCTCAAAAAGTAGAATATAAGCATTCTCAAATTCAGCAGTCATTTTTTCTGAATTTGTTACGAAGTAAGGCGATAAATAGCCACGATCAAAGTTCATGCCTTCAACAACATTCACTTCAAATTCTAAGCCCTTAGCTTCTTCAACTGTAATTGGGCTATCAGGACCAACTTTTTGTACAGCTTCAGCAATTTTTGAACCAATTTCAGTATCGCCATTGGCAGATATTGTAGCAACCTGCGCCACTTCATCTTGCCCACTAACTTTTTTACTCATATTGCCGATTTCAGCAACTAGCTTTTCAGAAGCGATGTCAATTCCTCTTTTTAAATCCATTGGATTCATTCCAGCAGCAACTGACTTAATTCCTTCGCGAACTATTGCTTGAGCTAGAACTGTTGAGGTTGTTGTGCCATCACCAGCTGAATCATTGGTTTTTGAAGCAACTTCTTTAATCATTTGTGCGCCCATATTTTGGAATTTACACTTTAGATCAATTTCTTTTGCAACAGAAACGCCATCTTTTGTAACTCTAGGGGAGCCAAAAGATTTTTCAAAAATAACGTTGCGACCTTTTGGTCCTAAAGTTACTCTTACAGCATTAGCTATTTTATCAACGCCCTCTACTATTTTAACTCTTGCATCGGTTCCAAATAAAATTTCTTTCGACATATATTTTAAAAATTTTGTTAATATTATTGATTATCTTATTTGAGTATAAATTACTCAGTAACTGCTAAAATGTCAGATACTTTTAGGATAATAAGATCCTTGCCATCAACCTTAATTTCTGTTCCACCCCATTTTGCGAATAGGATTTTATCTCCCACTCTTACATCCAAAGGAATTCTCTTGCCATTATTATCATAAGCGCCTTCACCGATAGCTAAAACTTCACCCTCAGCTGGCTTTTCTTTGGCGCTATCTGGAATAATGATTCCTCCCGCAGTCTTGCTTTCAGCTTCGACTCGCTGTACAACTACTCTATCTTCTAATGGTTTAAGTTTCATAAATATTAAATTTTATTTGATTAATATTAATTTTAATTGATCTACCAAAATATACTTTTGATTGATTGTTAAGCATTATTTATAACATTACTCAACATCTAAAACTTCATCTAATAACTTAACACTTTTTAACAAGTGCTAAATTATAAAAATTTTAAATTATTTTAATAAGCTATCTAACTTTCCTGCTTTATCTAAGGCGTGCAAATCATCAAAGCCGCCGATGTGATTATTATTAATAAAAATCTGTGGCACCGTCATGCGTCCACCAGATTTTTTTATCATCTCTTCTTTATTGTTATCTTTGGTTATATCAATTTCCTTAAACTTACTTACGCCTTTTTTCTTGAGTAAGTTTTTTGCTTGTACGCAATATGGACAAACTTGTTTGGAGTAAATTACTATGTCGGTCATAAATTTAATATTTAATTATTTTAAAAACTGTAATAAAGCTAATAGTTCATCTCCAATATTAAAAGCAATTTATTAACCAGTGAACTGGCTAATAATCAAATATTAATATTGCTCAAACCTTGGATTTGGTGTCGTTGGTACCGAATAAGATCTCTCGATATTTTGATAGTAAGGCGGAGGTACATAATAGCGATCAATATCTTGAGTTGGATAAAAATTAGGATCTGGTATATCATAAGGATTGTCATAAAATCTAGAGTTTGGCACTCTGCTTCCTTGAATATTTTGGCTGTTATAGTTTTTTACCGGAGCGTTAATATATTGTTGACGATACCTATCGCTCTCAACCTGCCTTGAAAAATTTGACTCGTCTATATTTTCACCCTCATTATAGAACTCCTTGAATCGAAGACCTTCCCCATATGATGTTTGGGTGGTAAATTGACGTGGCCTAGTTCCTGGATCAAAACCTGGCATATCGTAAAGATAATCTCTATATTCATCAGGAGCGCAAGATCCCACGATCAATAATAATAAAGTGTAGTGAAATAATTTGATTATAAAATTACATAATGTCATCGATATTAAGCTAATCCTATATTAAAAACTTTAGATCCCTGCCAGCTAATTATTAACTCTTTGCGAATAGCGTCATTAACACTTTAAAACGAAGTTGGGGCTAATAATTAATTCTAAAAAAGAGAAGACAAAAGAATATTATTAAAAGCACGGCATCTTATGTGCAATTTAATAATAATACACAAAAAAACAATATCTTAAAGTTCTAATATTTAGTGTTGGCGCCACCACTATTATATGTCGGCTCAACATTTCTATAGTAAGAAGGTGGGACATAATATCTGTCAGTATCATAGTAAGGATAATATCCCTGCTGCCTTATTTCATATGGATTATTGTAAGATCTTGAGTTGGGTGTAAAGCCACCAATATTATTATATTGACGCTGCTGGTAATTATTGCCCCTATATGGATCTGATATTTGTCTATTTGGCAAGAAATCTGATTTGTCATATAAATAAACCTCATCGGCCGTACATGAAGATAGAAAAACAAAAGAGCAAGCAAATATTCTTAGGTATAGTTTATATAAATTATTATTTTTCATTTTCCTAACAAGAAATTTATGCCACAATTTGCTACTTTTGGTTAAATTAACATATCTAAAAAATAAATAGGTAGCTATTTTTATTATCATAGATCTATCGAATAAATAGATAATGAATTTTTATTTTAATTCAATTAAATAGCAGTTTATTATATCAATTTTGATCGCATCAATAATAAAAAAAAGCAAGAAAAAACTAGGTTTTCTTAATGAAAAACAAGCAAGACATTAAATTCATGAATTATGCCATTAATTTAGCCAAAAGAAATATTGGCATTACTGGCAAGAACCCTTCAGTTGGATGCGTGATTGTTTATGAGAATACAATAATTTCAACGGGAGTGACTTTTCAAGGTGGCCGGCCTCATGCTGAAAAAATAGCTATAGATAAGGTTAAAAATAAAGATATTCTTAAGAAATGCACTCTATATGTAAGTCTAGAGCCATGCATCAGCAATGACAAATCCAAAGAAACTTGCTGCAATTACATTGTAAAACATAACATACACAGGGTGGTAATAGCAATGAAGGATCCGAGCAGAGATATAAATGGTTCTTCTATTGTAAAACTAAAAAATCATGGAATTGAGGTAGTAAGTCCAGTTTTATTAGAGCAGGCGCAAAGTGTAAATTCATTTTTTTGCCATAATCAAGAAAATAAAACTCCTTATGTCACTCTTAAAATTGCCACATCTTTAGATGGAAAAATCGCCACAAAAACTAGCGATAGTAAGTGGATTACAGGCGAAGATTCTAGAAAATATGCTCATTTTTTAAGATCTCAAAATGATGCTATTTTAGTAGGTGCTAAAACAGTAAGGATAGATAATCCACAGCTTAATTGCAGAATTAAAGGCTTGGAAAAATTTTCACCAAAGATATTTATTTTAAGTAAAAATCTTAATTTCGATCATGATCTACAAGTTTTGTCACAAAATAATACCGATATTTATCTTATTTCACCAAAATCTTCTCAAAATATAGAAAAATTTTATTATCTAAAGCAGCATAATCCCAATATCAATCATATCACATTTGAAGATGGCGATGATTATATGAAAAAAATTTACCAAATCGGTATAAAATCAATATTGGTCGAAGGAGGCTCAAATTTGGCAACGCAATTAATCAAAGATGATAGAATTGATAGATTGATATGGATTAGGAGTAATAAAATAATAGGTAATGATGGACTACCAGCGATTGCAGGATTGTCTTTAGATAAAATATCTCAAGCTATAAACAGATTTAAAACCAAAAAGATCAAGTCTATGCAAAGTGATGTCATTCAAATTCTAGAGAGGATATAATACCAAGTCCAACCTTTAGCTATACTATATATTTTTAACCCAGATCCGTCAATAAAAAAACTCTTTTTATATTTGTGTCGACTCTCTCGATAGAGCGGGAGAAGCTGATGAAACTGATGAAGCTATTATAGTTGGTGAAGGATTGCTATTATTAGATTTAATTTCAGATGAATTATTTGGAAAA
>DDCV01000155.1:5724-15818 GCA_002335845.1 Rickettsiales bacterium UBA1997
TATTTCCTTCTCTACTGGAAGATGAAGATGATGTTTGTTTTTTTTTATTAGCAGAAGTAGCTAGTAATGTTTTTTCCGGATCACTACTTGAAACATCTTGTGAATTAGTCTCCGACGTGCATTTTGTGCAATCATATACTAGAGGAATATTTGGTGGTAGATATCTTAGTGCATAATCAACAGCTGAGCTTTGCAGAGGTGCTTTTATCTCTATGCCACCATCTTTTGATTCTAATGATGATTTATTTTTGTTGGCTTTTTTAATATCAGTTATTGTAGCCCCAGATTCATCAGGTGCTGGATAAGGAGTATCGTCTTTCACAGGAATTGCCAAAGGAATTTTTTTTCCTGTAGCACAATTTCCTGCAGGAGTTGCCCAAGGAATTGTTGATGGTGGAGGCGGTGGTGGTAATTTATCACTCGCAAGAATTGCGTAAGGAATACTGACATCCCCATCTTCAGCAACAAATGCATTTGGCATGCTGGTTTCAGTAGGCATTTCATTTTTTTTAGGAAACACCTTAAACCACTTATTTTCTGACTTAGGAAGAATTGCAGAATATAAACTGCGTATCCCAGAACCTAATGTTTGGTATATATAATCATTATACAGTCCTGAGCGGTTAAAAAAATTTTCTAAAAATTTCATCATAAATTGAAACAAAATATTAATACAACTAGCCAAATATTATATTATATTTTGTACCTTTTGTCAAATACTAATCTCTACCAGATCATCATTACACCCTTTTTTAAGCTCAATTTCTTGGCAATTACAAACATTCTTGAGATCGCTTATCATATTCAGCAAATCTTTAGGGCTATTGATAGCTATATTTTTAAGCGGGGTTTTCATTGACAGATTGTTTTCGGACTTAAATTTTCGCACCCTAGCGATGATTTTTAGTGATTCATCACCATTTTCTTTTAAGTTTTGATCGAATGGTAGATTTTTTTCTTGCGGCCAATTACCACAACTATTTAGTGATTTAATTTGTTTAAATTCTTCAATATAGATTGATGAGTAAATCTCATCGCAAATATGCGGCACAAAGGGGGTGAATAATCTTAGTATATTTTGAAGACAAATATTTAAAGTGATCATAGCACTTATTTGCCCACTCTCAATCTTAATTTTTTGCTCTTGGCTTAAATCAATATCTTGATATTTTTGAGCGCTTGTGCCATAGGCTCTCACTTTGCAAATCTCAAGATAATTATCACAAAAATCATTCCAAAAGAAATCTTCAATAACCTCACGGGCTCGGGCATATTCATATTTTTCAAAATTTAGGGTAGCGTCTTTTATGGCTAAGTGCAATTTGCTTAAAACCCATTTATCAAAATCTTCGGTGATTTTTTCTTGATTTAACTCGATATTTTTATTGTTAGCACAAATATGATCCACAAATTTTGCTGCGTTAAAAATCTTTGTAACTAGCTTTTTACCTATTTTAAAAACATCTTCACTATATGCGCTGTCAGCTCCTAAATGCGAGGTTGAGGCCCAATAGCGCACAATATCTGAACCCTTTTCTTCAATCAATGCTGTCGGAGTTACAACATTGCCCTTTGATTTACTCATTTTGGTTTTATCAGCTGCTAAACACCAGCCAGAAATCATGAGATTTTTCCAAGGAGCTTTATCTTCATGCAGCAAGGCTTTAACGATTGTATAAAAAGCCCAGCTTCTGATAATTTCATGAGCCTGAGGACGCAAATCAGCTGGAAATAACTTTTTATGTCGTTCATTTTCACCCAGATCGATATCTTGGCTAATCCCGTGTGATGATAATTGCGGCGATATTGATGAAGTCGCCCAAGTGTCCATAATGTCGGTTTCGGGATATAATATCCACTCAATACCTTCTTTATCTCTAATAATTTTATTGCCTTGACCATTATCTTCCTTTACTAATTCATAGCCAAAAGGCAAGTCTTTCATAGGGTCAACTGGCAAATCTTGGATTCTAGCAATGGCTTTCTTTTGAGTTTTATCTTTATAGTTTGGATATCTAGTGACGCCATTAATACATAATTGCCATACAGGAAATTTTACGCCAAAGAATCTTTGTCTTGATATGCACCAATCCCATGATAAGCCGTCGATCCACTGCTCAATTCTAACTTTCATATAGTCGGGATACCAATTGCACTCATTGGCTTTGGCTTTTAACTGCTCTTTTTTGTCAAGAATTTTGATAAACCATTGCGGCTGTACAATTATCTCGATTGGCACGCCCGATCTTTCAGCGCATTTAATGCTGTGTTTAATGGGCTGTTTTGCTTTTAGGAGATTTTGCTTTTCTAATTCTTCAACAATATTAACTCTAACTTCTTTGATTTTTTTATTTACCACTAGATCTTCATAATATTTCTTAAATTTTTTACAATCTAAGCAATTTTCTTTTGTTATAACGGGTGCAGAGCTTAAATCAAAAAAGAAATCCAACTCTTCTTCTTGAATCTCTTTATCGATTCTTGACAATTCCTCGCTAGCGATAATTATTTGATTTAGCTTGCCATCTCCACCAATTATAACATTTGTTGCTAGCTTGTATTTTCTCCACCACGAAATATCAGTTTCATCACCAAAAGTACAGCACATTACCGCACCAGTTCCTTTGTCCATTTGCACTAATTTATCAGCAATGATTGGTACTTTAACTCCAAACATTGCTGTAATAGCGTAAGAACCAGTTGCACCCTCGCCTTCTTTGTTTAAATTATTTTTAATAAAATGCTTAAATCTTTCATCATCTGGATTAATCATCACTGCCACACAAGCTGGCAAAAGCTCGGGTCTAGTTGTCATGATTATTAAATCATTGTCGCTTTCATCTTTAAAGATGATATCATGCATTGCTCCATCAACTTCTTTATCAATCAAATCAGCCTGTGCAAGTGCGGTTTTATCAGAAATATCCCAAAAAACTGGCTCGTTTTTTTTCTCAACAAATTTTTTATTATAAAGATCAATAAAGGAAGCTTGCGATATTTTTTGCGATGTTGGTGAGATTGTTTGATATTTTTGTGACCAATCAACTGATAAGGCAATTTGATTAAATAAATCTTCAAACTCCTCTTCAGCCTTCTCAACAATTGAGCGACATTTTTCAACAAAAGAACCTTGGCCATTTTCAGCTTCGTAAATTCCGGCTTTTTTACCAATAATTTTTTCAACCAGTCGCTCGGTAGGCAGGCCATTATCATCAAAACCCATTGGATAAAAAACATCCTTGCCTATCATTCGTTGAAATCTTGCAATAAAATCGGCTTGTACATAAGAAAAAACATGACCCATATGAAGCACACCTGATACAGTTGGTGGTGGCGTATCAATAACAAAAGTTTGATCTTTTGTCTTATTATTTTGCCATTTATATATTTCGTGCTGACGCCAGTGATTTTGCCATTTTTTTTCGATTAGCTTGTGGTCGTATTTATTGGGTAGAGTCATCTTTTATTTTAATGCTGTGAAATATCTGCCAAACCAGCCAGATCTGTGTAAATATAATTTATCATCATTAATGATAATACCATAAAAACTTTTGCTGCCAATCTTAACTTCTTGCTCTATTTTGCCATCAAGAGGTGAAATCACTAAGATATTTCCCAAGGAATTATCGATTAGCAATTTATCTCCAGCCATAATTACGCCATTATAAATGATTTTGCTTTGTGGCTTTTTGTCATTTTTATAATGTTTAAGCTGCTTTAGCCACTTAATGTCGCCTGTTTTTCTATTAAGAGCAATCAGCTTATTGTCGTTATTGATTATATATAAGAAGTTACCTGCTAGGTGAAAATCAATTACTGTGGCAATTTGTTTTTTCCATAAAATATTTCCACTCGCTACTTCAATAGCCATCATTAAACCGCCATTGCCAGAAACATAAAGCACTCCATTATTAGCAATTGGCGTGGCGTCGATGTCATTCAAATAAAAATCTGAACCAATAGCTTTATTTAAATTTAAATCAAAAGACCAAATTTCTGAACCATTATCTTTGTTAAGAGCATATATTTCTCCTGAAGAATATGAGGCAAATATCTTGTCACCATAGATTACAGGATCAGCGGCGCCAAAAATTGCTGTGTTTTTTGTAATGCCAGCATGTGACCATAAAATTTTGCCATCATCGATATTTAGAGCAAAAAGCTCATTTTTATCTGTTGCGACATAAACCAAATTATTATAAGCAATTGGTTTTGATATCGCCAATGCTGGCAGTGAGTTTTGCCATAATATTTTACCATCTTTTTTAGCAACAGCTACTATCTCGTTGCTGCCAGATATAGCAAAAATTTTATCTTTATAGCCAAATATTTTAGTGATTTTATAATCTTTAAAAAAGAATTTTTTAAAGATGCGTTGTTGCCAGGCCTTTTTCTTACTCTTTATATTGAAAGACAATAAAATGCCTGATTCATCAAGAAAATATATATTATCGCCATCTATTACTGGCAAAAATGCATCGTCATTATTGCTTGATAAATCAAAATCTAGCCAAAGAATATTTGATTTTTTAAATGTTATTTTGTCTTTTTTATAAGAAAATTTTTTCTTAAAATTACCAATGCGGCCATTTTGATGAAAATTATCACCAAAATTCCACTGCGAAGCTTCTTTTTGAGGCTCGAAGTCTATTTGTTGTATATTTTTGGAAGTCAATAAAGGGTCAACTTGGTAAAAGGCTGAAACTGCATTTTTCTTGTCGTAAGTTTGGTCTTTTTTGCAGGAAAATAGCCCCAGAAATATTAAAAGCAAAAAAGCTATATTAGTTTTTGACATCGCTTTTTTGATCTATTTTTAATATTAAATCAGAGACATGTGTCTGCGCTCTAACTTTTACAGAATTTGTGGCATCTTGTGCATTGGCAATTTTGTTAAAAATTTCATAAGATTTTTGTAAATTACCAAGTGATTTTTCATAAAGCGCCATTTGCTCATTAATATGATGTTTAAGATATTTAGCTTGAGCGGCAAATTTATGCATTTTTTTTGTTAATGCTTTATCTTGATTAAGATTATCATCTAAAATCCAAGTTTTTATTGCTAATAATTTAGCTAAATCTTGCGTGAATTCTTCACATGAATTGCATTTGGCAATTTTATTAAAAATATCAATAGCTTCTTTATTCTTCGAATCTTGCAATAATAAATCAGCATATCTAAAGCTAGCTAAAGATAGGATCGAGGATGGCGCTTTTTTGGAATTTATAATTTCTTGAAGTAATTTTTTTTCCTGCTGCAAATCTTTTGATTCTTGGGCAAGATGTGCTTGATGTAATATTTTGGAATAATGGATTTGACGATTATTTTTAACGATAAAGATTGCCACTATTGACACAACGGTGATTATTATTATTAGCGCTATTTTGATTAAAAATCTGCTGCGCTTAATAAAAAACTCCCTAACAGCATCTCTTTTGGCTTCGGACTTAGCTTTTTCTAAGATGTGATCCAATTCTTTAGACATAATAATTTTTTATTGACTTGATGCAGATATTAACCGAAATCTTTCTAAGATAGTTTACAATTGAGAGTAATATTAAAGAAAAAGCTTTAAAAGATGCTTTTTCTTATTTCGTAATTTGCTTTAAATAGCAATTAAGAGTATTTTTAAGCAAATAAGCAATAGTCATTGGTCCTACTCCACCCGGCACTGGTGTAATTGCCGCCGCAACTTCTTTGACATTTTCAAAATCGACATCGCCAACTAATTTTGTTTTTCCTGCAGCAATTTCAATGCGATTAATTCCAACATCAATAATTATTGCATCTTTTTTTACCATATCAGCCATTATTAAATTTGGCACTCCAGCTGCAGAAATTATAACATCTGAATTTAAGCACTCGGCTTTTAAATCTTTGGTTGAGCGATTAGCGATTGTTACAGTGCAGCTTTCATTCATTAGCAATCTTGCCAGAGGGCGACCCACTATATTTGAAGACCCAATAACTAGAGTTTTTAGGCCAGATAAATCTTTGCCAGCAGCTGACTTAAGAAGGTGTAAACAGCCAAGAGGCGTGCAAGGAATAAGGGCGCCATCATCGCCGCCAATATCACCGCTTGATAATTTTCCAACATTTAAAATATTGAAACCATCAACATCTTTGTTGTAGTCAATGGCATGAATTACTTTTTTGCTATCAATATGTTTTGGTAAAGGTAGCTGTACTAAAATCCCATGCACTCCTGAATCTTCATTTAGCTCTTTAATTTTAGCGATTAAATCATCCTCTGAAGTATCTTGTGCCATTTTAAATTGCATGGAATTCATTTCAACCGAATGTGCGGCTTTTTCTTTATTGCCTACATAAACCTCGCTAGCTGGATCGCTTCCAACCAAAATCACTGCTAGAGTTGGCGTGATATGAAATTTCTTTTTAAGCTTCTTAACTTCTTTAGCAATTTCTTGCCTCATTTCTAAAGCAATTTCTTTGCCATTTATTATTTTTGCTGTCATATATTATATTTTAATGATTAACGGGAATAGAATATTTTTGACTAAGATATTTCTCAACAGCAATTCTATTTAAATCTTGTAGATTGGTGTTATATATTATTACTTCCGATAGCTGACCTTCGTGAAAGGCTTCGTACCCTCCTACATTAACTCTACATCCAGAACCAACAAGGAATATATCATTAACTTTATTAGTATCAGTATCAGCAATAGAAGCCTGGGATTGTTGTTGGCCATTAATATATAGTTCGTAAGTTGCAGAAGAAGAAGCGTCTGAAAAAGTGACGGTAGCTATATATGGCTCGTTGGTAGTAAAAGGAGAATTAAAAAGTCTATTGCCAGATGAAAATCTTATTCCCGAGCCATCAGCAGAGGTATTGATATCAAATCTAATAGCTCGGTTAGCTTGACCTCCACCAGCAGAAGCGCAACTACCAATATATAATGCATCATTAAAATTTGGATCATCTTTTTCAACTAGACCCACAACAAAAAAAGACCCTGACCCACTGCCTTGAATATTAATTTTTTTATCACCAATAAAATTTTCATTATTACTTTCATCGAAGGTCAGGCAAGGTAAATTATTTATACAATTTTTTTGATAGCTCGGTGGGTTAGTTGTTGGAGTGGTAATGGTGTCAGAGCCAACAACTTGCCTTAGATGATTCTTGGAAACTGAAATTGGGTTTATATCGTACCAGCTTTCAATATCGCCTCCGTCTTGAATATCGCCATTGTCAAAACTTTGATCCAAACTAGTTTCATACCAAGCATCTAAACCTTTAATAGAAGGGACTACCGAGCCATTAGTTACTGATTGCGCTGCCGCTAAGTTAATATTGCTATAAAGCTGTGATCCCTTGACTACTCCAGCTATTAACAACCCTATTATAAGAATAACAATAGATAGCTCTATTAAAGAAAAAGCAGAGATTGATGATTTTTTCATAATTGAGGTAATTAAATTAATTAATTAATTAATTGATTGATTGATTTTAAGAATGCCTTATCAAGATTATCTTCTTTAAACTTAGTTTTAAATTTTTTTGGCGTGCCTTTATAAATAATTTTGCTATTATTTAACACTGCAATTTCATCGCATATTTCATCCATATCTGATAAAATATGTGAGCTAAAAAATATTGTTTTGCCGAGTTTTTTATAATTTATCATTTCATTTTTAAGATTTATACGCGCCTTGGGATCGAGGCCACTCATAGGCTCGTCTAAAATAACCAAATCAGCTTCACTCAAAAAAAGAGCTAAAAGACCTAGTTTTTGCGTCATGCCTTTGGAATATTTTTTAACTGGCTGACTTAATACGGCAAAATCAAGATCTAAATTGTTGCATATATTTTCTGCTTTATGCAAATCGAGTTTTTTTTGATAAAAACCCAAGGCAAATTTAAGAAATTCCTTACCACTTAGATGAGGCGAGGGTTGAAATTTTTCTGGCAAATAAAAAACATCTTTTCTGGCTATTGGATTTGAAGAATTGATGTGAAAAATAGAAATTTGACCGCTATCCTTATCTAAAAGATCGAGGATAATTTTAATTAAAGTTGTTTTACCTTGGCCATTGAGACCTATGAAGCCAAAAATATTCTTTTCTTTAACTTCAAGATTTATGTTATCTAAAACAAGTCTATTAATAAAGCTTTTTGATATATTGGATATATTTAGAACGTTATTTGCTTTAAACATTTAGGTTGAAAGATATTTTATATTTTTACAAGTCGATATGATGGGATAATCAAAACTGCAACATTATCTTTACTCTCCACCACTTCAAAACGACAATTTTGTTGATCAAGAATTCGACCAATGGAACTCTCATCAATCTTGGTTTCCAGGCCTAGATTTCCTAATTTACTCGTAATAATAAATACCAACACCATTTGATCCATATGATCAGACATTACTCTTATGAGAATTTTACATTCAAAATCTATTTTAAATATTGATGATAAAATCTTTTTTAGCGACTCTTGAATAACTAATTTATCACACTTAATCCGTGGCAGATCTTCATCATCAATACTTTTTTCAATAGTAATTTTTTCACTATATTTTTGACTTAAACTACTGGTAAAATCTTTTAAAAATACCTCAATATCAAAAATCTCCTCATTGGCATTGAGCTTCTGATCAATAACGCCCTCATCCAATGAGTTATCGATTGCAACCCTTAATTTTAGAGCGCTCTTATATATTTTTTCGAAATCCTCAAGATATTTACGGTGAGGCAATGGGCCATAAGCCTGATCTTTAAGCCTTGTAGAGGTGCTGATTATTATGTTAAGATAATTTATCAAATCCCCCGTTAGAACTGAAGAAAATTGACTTTTAATGTTTTTGATATTTTTATTATGCTGACCTTCTAACTTAAGAGAATTTGTGGTTTTTTCACGAATTTTTGCAATCATCAATTCAAAATCTATCGGCTTTATTAAATAATCATTAGCCGACATATTTACACCCTTCACAACATCATCTCTTTGCCCAAGTGCTGTTAAAAATATAAAAGGTACATTGTTGTGACGATTGTTAGAGTTAGATCTAATTAATTTTAGCAAGCCGTAGCCATCAACATTTGGCATCATTATATCAGAAATTATGAGATCTGGCTTATTTTGCAAAAAAGATTCATAGCCTTTTTTACCATCTTTGGCTTCGAACACCTCAAATCCCTCGTCGCGCAGGATGTCCGATATGTTTTCTCTAATGTCTTGCTCATCTTCGACACATAGAATTTTTATTTTTCTTTCAGACATTATTTGTGATATGTTTTAATAAATTTATGATTCACGCAAAAGATTTTTTAAGAAAGTATTTTGGAACCTTCAAAATTTCTTAATATTTCATTCACAAGATCATTGCTTTGATCTTTAATATTGTTATTATTGTCATTATTTTGCACTACAATCTTATTTTCTTCATCACTCACTTTAAGTAAAACCTGTTGCAAATTAGGCAGAGCGATAACATAACACAACCTAACTATCAACATCTCAAAGGACATTTTCATTGATGTCGCAAAATTGATTTCGCTATATGATTTAGTCAAGATTTGCCAAAAGCGACTTAAACAATCGAGAGATATTTCATTGGCAATTTTTTTAAGATCACTAATCTGATTTGATGAATATCCCATTAGTTTTTGATTGCTGCCTACCTTAAGCAAAGTAGCATCGTGGATTAAGCTCATTAAATCCTTAATAATTTGCAAAATATCAGAAGATTTAGCATAAATCTGTAAAAAATTATCCAAAGATTTTTTTGTATTACCCTCTAATAACAGCAACAATAATTCAATAATCTGATTTAGATCATTTAAGCCAAGTAAATCTTGCAAATCATTTGATGAAGTATTTTTGGCATAATTATTTGCTGCTAAAACTTGATCCGTTAAAGATAAAGAATCCCTAATTGATCCTTCTGACATTTTAGCAATAATTTCTAAAGCTTCTTTCTCAAACTCAAATCCCTCTTGCTGCAAAATATTTTTTAGATGAGCGCTGATTTCAATCTCATCTAAGCGCCGCAGATCAAAGCGCATGCAGCGCGATAATATAGTAATTGGAACTTTTTTGATTTCAGTTGTGGCAAATATAAAT
>DDCV01000155.1:15871-16319 GCA_002335845.1 Rickettsiales bacterium UBA1997
AACATCGTCAACACCAGTTTTACTAGCAGCATCAAACTCTATCACATCGTGATGCTGTGAACTAGCAATTGATTTGCAATTTTTACACTTATTGCAAGCCTGAGCATCTTGGAAAGATTTTTCATCCAAGCAATTTATTGTTTTGGCGATAATTCTAGCAGTGGTGGTTTTGCCAACGCCGCGAATTCCAGTCAAAATAAAAGCATGGTGCAATTTATCTTGTTTAATTGAGTTACTTAAAACACGCACCAAAGCATCTTGACCAACTAGCTGGGAGAAGTCTTGCGGCCTGTATTTACGAGCTAATGCTAAATAAGAAGACATTGTTAATTAAAAAAATCCAACAAACTTAGGTGCTGTTAGCATATGTTTGTAAAGTTTAAAAATATCTATCAGTAACTTTGGTCTAGTTAAGACAAATGACTTATTAACCCGTGCACTAACTAGT
>DDCV01000154.1 GCA_002335845.1 Rickettsiales bacterium UBA1997
TAACAATGCCAATTTATGAAATGGTTAGCGCACGGGTTAATAATATGAAAAATCATTGTTGCACACAGACTATAAATATACTATCATAGTGTTTTTTCTTAAATTGAAGAAGCGAATTCAAGCCATGACAGAACAAGACTTTAAAAAAAATGTAGCGATTATAGCTGTAGCTACCACCTCTATATGCTGCAGCTACGCTATCTTACGCTTTGCTAACTGGTCTCAAAGGCGCCCTAATAGTACTGCAAGACCCAATATAATAGAGTCCGCCCGACAGCTGAATCAATCGAGCTCTGAAGCTGAATTAGTTTAAAAAATAAAATTAATGGCTTAGGCAATTTATTGTAAATTAGGGAATAGCCGGACTTGAAAGTTTTGCAATATTTAAGAAGCTTTGTCGCTTTAATCTTTTATACTTGTTTATTGTTTAACGTGTTTTAATTTATGTTTAGAGTTTTTAATTTCATAATTCATATATATATGTCTATAAATAAAGTTATATTAGTTGGCAATGTTGGTCAAGATCCAGAGATTAGATCGACTCAGGATGGTCGCGAAATTGCTAATTTTTCTATCGCCACAACAGAAAGCTGGAAAGATAAAGCTACCGGCGAAAAAAGAGATAAAACCGAGTGGCACCGTATTGTAATTTTTTCGCAAGGACTTGTTGGTATAGCTAAAAATTATATTAAAAAAGGAGCTAAGCTTTATATTGAAGGTCAAATACAAACCAGAAAATGGACAGATGCTCAAGGCGCCGAAAAATATACCACTGAAATAATATTACAAAACTACAATTCATCATTGCAAATTCTTGATTCAAGAAGGGACGGGGATTCAAGCCAGTATTCTTCTAGCCAGCAAAGCTCGCCGAGTCAATCCAATAATGATAACATTACAGTTGAAGAAACTGATGATGAAATTCCATTTTAAAATTTTGTGAATTTTTATAGACAATGCCAACAGTAACAATCGACAAGAAAAAATACGAAGTTGATGAAAACCTAACCATAATTCAAGCTTGTGAGCAGGCTGACATTGAGATTCCACGCTTTTGCTACCATGAAAGGTTGGCGATTGCTGGAAATTGTCGTATGTGTCTAGTTGAGGTTGTTGGTGGCCCTCCTAAGCCCGTAGCTTCTTGCTCTATGCCAATTGCTGATGGTATGGAGATTAGAACCGACTCTCAAATGGTTAAAAAAGCCCGCGAAGGCGTGATGGAGTTTTTGCTCGCTAATCACCCGCTTGATTGCCCAATTTGTGATCAGGGTGGGGAATGCGATCTACAAGACCAAGCTTATCAATATGGTCGCGGGGAAAGCGATTATAATGAGCACAAAAGAGCGGTTAAAGATAAATATATGGGCCCTCTTATTAAAACCCATATGACTCGCTGTATACATTGTACAAGATGCGTTAGATTTATTGAAGATGTCGCTGGAACAAACGAGCTTGGAGCAGCTATGCGTGGCGAAAATATGGAAATAACAACCTATCTTGAAAAATCTATTTCCTCCGAGCTTTCGGGAAATATTATCGATCTTTGCCCCGTTGGCGCCCTTACCTCAAAACCATACGCTTTTAAAGCTCGAAGTTGGGAGCTTACCAAGACCAACTCTATTGATATTATGGACGGAGTTGGCAGCAATATACGCATCGATTCTCGTGGCGTTGAGATTATGCGCATCTTGCCAAGATTAAATGAAGATATCAACGAGGAGTGGATTTCTGACAAAGCTAGATTTTGCTATGATGGCATTAAATATCAAAGAATTGATAAGCCCTATATTAAGATTGACGGCAAATTGACCCCGACGACATTTGATGATGCTTATAGCAAAATTGCTCAAAGACTAAAAAGAAAGCCTGAGAAAATTGCGGCTTTGACGGGACAATTCGTATCTTTAGAAGAAATTTTTGCCTTAAAAAGTCTATATGACAAACTAAAAATAAAACAAATAGATTGCCGACTTCAAAATGAAAAATTAGACAGCTCAGATATAGCTTCATATTTATTTAATACTACTATAGCCGGAATCGAAGAAGCTGATTTTTGTTTGTTGGTTGGCACAAACCCTAGAAAAGATGCGCCTATTTTAAATGCTCGAATCAGAAAAAGATATATAACTGGCGATCTAAAAATTGCTACGATTGGTTGCAGCTTGGATCTAACCTATAAATATCAAGATTTAGGTAACGACTTATCAATCCTAACTGATATTTTAAATCAAAAATCTGAAATTAGCAAAGATCTTAAAAAAGCTAAAAGGCCTATGATTATATTTGGGTCTGACGCTATAAATAAAAATAATGGCAGTGAGGTTGTGCAAACAATAAAATCAATTGCTGATAAATATCTTATCAAAGAAGATTGGAATGGGTTTAATTTTTTAGCTAAATCAACTGGCCTTATTAACGGATTATCTCTGGGTTTCACTGGCGATAAAACTGCCTTTGAAATAATAGATGAGTGTGAAAATGGTAAAATTGAAACTCTTATACTACACGGCGTTGATGATGATATAGATTTTGAAAAAATACAAAAATGCTTTGTTGTCTATATTGGATCTCACGGTGATCGAGGAGCTCATATGGCAGACATAATTTTGCCTATTGTTACTTTTGCGGAAAAAGATTTTTCCTATCTAAATGTTGAGGGCAGATTACAAAAATCCCAAAAAGCCATTGTTAGCCTGACAAAATCTCCTAATGAAGTTGAGGCTGTATTAAGCTTGGCAAAGCATCTTGATATTGATCTGGGTTTTAAAAATGAGGATGAGGTTTGTAATAGCGCTCTTAAAATTCTAAAGACCGATGAAAATTGCCTTATAACAGAAAATGCTAAGTGGCAAAAGGCTGATAAAGAGATAAATTCTCTTAAAGGGCCGGCTCAAGCTAAGGATTATGATTTTTATCTAACCAGCCCAATTGCACGATCTTCAAGAATATTGAACAAATGCAGTGCTGAGATTAAGTCATGAAGCTTTAATCCTTATGCCAAGCTGCGATAAAGCCTTTGCCTATCTTTACTCCCGTTTCAAAATTATTTCCCGGCCTTTTTTGATATATTGCCGATAGTGAAGCTGATTAATTCTTTTTTATAATGGGAAGTGGTATTATACCAAATCCCATATTTATCCTATTTTTGTTTATTTTTTAATAAAATTACTTCAAATAAACCCCGGCATTAGTCGCAACTTTATCAAAAAAACGCTAAAAATATGCTAAAATATGAAATTCCATTAATTAGCTAACAGCACCTAGATCTGGTGCATCTTCAACATTTCATAACTTAATTTATTAGGCTACAATAACTATTTTATGCCCAAGGATGTTATTGACCCGCGCACTAACTAGTTAACTTTTAACTGCAGCATTTTTTTTCTTGAAACTCTTCTTGAAAACCAAAGTAGCAGTAAGTACTACGGCTTTCAACAAGATCTTCAAGAAAAAAAATCTTTTTGTTAAAAGGTTAACTAATTAGTGCACGGGTTAATATGCCAATTCAATAATACTGCATTTAATCAAATTAGTTTTGAGGATAAAATTTAAGCAATAAATCGCTGTGTATAGTTATATACATAAGATTTGTTATTTAAATTTTAGACCAAAATTAGGAAGATTAAATGTGGTATTATAGATGGATTTTGGTATTATACTATTTCCATAAATTAATTTGATGCTTTTTTAATTGTAGAAAATTAGATAATAATTTTATAGTGTTTGAAGTTTTAAGGCATGTTGATCGCTTTTAATTTGGCTAAGACCAATTATAATTTTCTAGAATAATATGATGAAAAATTTATCCTTTTTAAGTGACGCGCCCTCATATTCATCTAGCGATTTTTTTTATTTCCTAAAAAAGGTTTTGGCAAAGGAGAAGAAGCTATATTGGTTAGTGATTATTTATGGTATTGGAATAAGTATTTTAAGCCTCTCTATACCAATTGCAGTACAATATACTATTGGCAGCGTCACTTTTACTGGTATTGTGAAGCCATTAGTTATTACTGTTACTATACTCTTTTTAATTCTTATTTTTTATGTCATTTTAAGAGCATTGCAGATCTATATAATTCATATCTTTTATAAACATTTTTTTGCCAGAATTGTTGGAGATATTTTTAATAGCTTTGTTTTAAGTGATTATGAATCATTTGAAAAGCGTAATCGCACTGATATTGCCAATCGCTTCTTTGAGGTGGTTAATATTCAAAATGCTTTTCCTAGTATTTTATTTGGCGGAGTATCTATTACTCAGCAAACTGTAGTTGGGTTTGTACTGATTTCTTTTTATCATTTTCACTTCATGATATTTAGTTTAATAATAGTTTTTATTAGCTATTTAATTTTTAAAATAAAGTCTCTAAGCGCCATCAATAACTTTTATGAAGCGTCAAATAATAAATATGAAGTTATTGATTTATTGGAGAATATTTCTCGTATGCATAAAGAATTTAAATCCAATCACGCTATTGAATATGCTAAAAGTAAAGTAAATTTAGGAGTTAGTAATTTTATAAATAATAGAGATCTATATTTTAGTGATTTACTTTCTCAGTCAGTATCATTTCTTGCTCTGTATATTTTTTCTAGTTGTGGGTTTTTATTTATTGGCTCTGTTTTGGTTTTGAAGGGCGAAATTACAATAGGTCAATTAGTAGCGATGGAGTTAATAGTTTCGACTGCCTTGCTTAGCCTTTCTCAATTTGGAAGATATTTGGATAATTTTTACGAATTATGCGTTGCTTGCGCTAAGATTAATATTTTTTATAAAATTAAGCCTGAAAAAAATATGGGCGACATCATGACATCAGAAATAGCAAAGAGTGATAAAGTCATCTCCATGAATGATGTAAAAATTAAATACCAAGATCAAAACTTTTGCTTTGATTTTTCAATCAAAACCTCAACTAGCAATTTGATTGATGTAGATAGCAACAATTCTCGAGATATTTTTTATAAATTAATTCTAAGATTTATCGAGCCTGAGGCTGGAGAAATTAAATATTATGATCAAAATATTGAAAAGATTGATCCGCATAGCTTAAGGGATAGAATATATTTAATTGACTCGACAGAAATTTATCAATGTAGCATATTAGAGTATTTAACTAATGGTGTTAAATTTTCAAAAGCTGAAATACAAAAAGTCCTAAGCGCGGTTCAACTTGACGATGTTATAAATAATTTAAATATTGATCTAAATAGCAAAATTATTCCATGCGGATATCCTTTTTCTCCAACGCAAATAATTAGACTTAAAATTGCTAAAGCATTGCTGTATAAGCCAGATATTATAATTTTAGGAACAATATTTGACTATATTGAACATTACAGAAGGCAATATATTCTAAAATCTATCAAAGAGCTTTATCCTGAGTCTACTTTAATTCATTTTGCCAGCGTAAACTCAAAGAATTATGATTTTGAATATGATGGATATTATTTTATTCAAAAATCATCAGTAAAATATTTTAAAACATTAAAAGAATTTACTAATTTTGAAGATGAATTTTTTATCAAAAAAATAAATGAGTTATAAGGGTCGTCCATTACCAGCATTAAAGGCTATAATATTTCCTGACATACTTAGAAATATTGCTGTGATCTTAGTTGTCGCACTATCTTTTCTGAGTTTACTTCTGGCACTTACTCCCTGGAGGCAAACCTCAAAAGGAGAGGGGAAAGTAATTGCCCTAGATGTCAACAACAGGATTCAAAAGCTAATAGCTCCAGTAAGTGGCAAAATATCTAAATGGCATGTTATTGACGGCCAATTTGTTGAAAAAGGGCAAATTATTTTTGAAATAGCAGATAATGATCCCTACCTCATTGAAAGGCTAGAAAATCAAAAACAAGCTGTTGAAAATCAATATAGAGCATCTATTGATGCGGCATTAACTGCCAAAATTAACTATCAGAGACAAAAAGATCTTTGGAAAAAAGGCCTGTCGGCTAAAAAGGATTATGAGGTTGCTCGAATCAAATATCAACAAAATGAAGTTTATTCTAACCAATTAAGAGCCAAAGTGGCACAAGCCAGTGTTGAGCTTAGTAGGCAAGAATCGCAAGCTGTTAAGGCTTTGCAAGATGGTTTCATTACTGATATCGAATATTTTGCAAATTCAAGCTTTGTTCAAACAGGACAAGTCCTTGGGCAATTTGTGCCATTGGTTACCGATCCAGCAGTTGCTATTTATGTCAATGGCGTTGATGTGCCTTTAATTCATCCAGGAAGAGAGGTTAGGGTTAGGTTTGAAGGTTGGCCAGTTTTCCAATTTAGCGGCTGGCCTGACGCATCCATTGGAACTTTTGGTGGCGTAGTCAAATTTATCTCTAATGCCGCTTCAGCTAATGGAAAATTTAAAGTTATTGTTGTTCCCGATTCCAATGACGAACCTTGGCCCACTTCTGAATATATGAAATATGGCATGCGAGCTGAGGGTTGGATACTGTTGTCAGAAGTAAGGCTGGGATATGAAATATGGCGCAAACTTAATGTTTTTCCACCTAAGCTTGATAAGGAAAATAAAACTAATTCTGAAAAATGAGATATTTATTCATTTTAATCCTGCTCATTTTGCCTTTAAAAAATATCTTAGCTGCTTTGCCAACAGAACAAGATGTGGTTAGTAGTGTTTTAAAATTTTATCCTAAAATTCTTCAAGAAGAAGAAAATCTCAAGGGACAAAAAGCAGATTATTTATCAAAGCAAGGTCTTTTTGATGCTAATATTACTGGCGGTAGGCGTTTATACAAAAATGGTTTATATGATAATAGATATTATGACGAAATTACCTTAACAAAGCCACTGCCTTTTGCTAATGCTGAAGTTTTTAGCTCTTATTCTAAATCAACCGAGAACCCATACCCTCTAGCTAACGACTCCGACAACACTCTAAGCGATGGAAGGGCAAAAATTGGCTTTTCTATGTCTTTACTGCGAGGCTTCTTGACTAATGAAAATGTAACTGAAGTGAGCGTTTCTAATATTGGCATAGATATTGCTAAAGAGAAAATGAGATTAACCAAATTAACCGTTATTAATAAAGCTAAAAAAGCTTATTATAACTACATGACAGCTATAGACTCTTACAACATAGCCTTGAATATTGTTAAGTTAAGACAAGAGAGGTTGGAACAAATAACAATTCAATCAAAAGCGGGGGATAAGCCAAAAATATATGTTGTTGATTCCGAAAGGTTACTTTTAAACAGTAAATCAGATTTAATAAATGCTGAGCAAAATTTACAGTCCGCAAGTTTTTTGCTTTCAATTTATTATCGCGATTCTCAGGGCGATAAGATAAATATCCATCAAGATAATAATATCTTGGCTAGCGTTATGCTGGAAAATAATATTAAATTGCCACAAAAAGCATCAATTAATCAAGAAATCAAAAATATTAAGCAGCGAAGAGCTGATATTAGAATTATTGATCTTAAGATTGCTCAAGAGAAAAAATATTTAAAATTATACAAAAATCAATTTTTGCCAGATCTGGATTTTAAATTTTCTGCTTCTAAAGATTTTGGCAACGACGCTATTAAGCCTAATTTAAATGCTATCAAGAGAGATGAAAGGCTAAACTTTGGCGTCAATTTATCAATTCCTTTGCAAACTAAAAAACAAAGCGGTCTTTATTCCAAGGCAAGAGCTAAGATTAATTCATTTAGAATGAAAAAAATCTTAATTCAGGATTCAATCGAGATAGACATTAGGTCAATTTATAACCAAATAATAAGTTTTAATGAGATTTATCGTAATTTGAAACAAGAAGCAAAAATGTCTCAAACTCTGCTTGAAGCAGAGAAGATAAGGTTTAAAAATGGTGATAGTGATATAATATCTATAAATATTAGAGAGCAGGATCTATTTAGCGCAAAACAAAGAATGATAGAATCTTTAAAAAAAGTCTTAAGCTTAATTGCTGATTATAATTTACTGATAATGAAGAATTATACCGATTCCAGCCTTTAATTAGATCTCGGGCAAAATATTTTGGATTAATAAATACTAACCTATTTTAAAGATAGTTTTTGGTATTAGCTATTTTTTCAGAGATCTGTTGTTGTAAATGCATAGAAGACTATCTGACAACCTTAAAGTAAACTGTCTTGCAGCTGTTGGAACCACCACATAACCGTCTCTAATAATATAATTCATAGATTGCTCAGTGCCGTTGGCGCTTACCATGCTAATAGTCGGGATAACATCATTATCATTTGCGAATTGAAAATATGTCTCTCTTTCATTATCATAAACCTTAATTGGAGCTATATTATCGGCTTTGCCAGCAATGCTGTAGTCGAAATTAAGGCTGGCCTTGCTTGGGTTTCTAGTCAAAATGTCAGGCAACATTTCATCAGCTCTTGTATTTGGATAAGGCGTCTTAATGCTGTCATTACCTGCCTGAGGACGAGGCGGTCTTACCAATGATGCTTGGGGCTTTGCAGCAATGTTTGGAACAGCTAACTGAGGAGGCAAAGGCAGGGGCTGACCAATTTGCGGGTAAAAGAAGCGAACCGTATATACTAAATGCTCGTCAGCTTTGCCAGTGAATTCATCGGACTTGATGTCGAAATGATATGTTCTTTTGTTAGTTATGATGGTCATATTAGTGTGAGCTGCTATTTCCAGCGGCCTAACAAAGAGTCTCTTGCCTGCAGGAGTAAGCCTCCAAGCAAACGCTTCGCCAATTGAAATCATCTCGATTTCCTCATCTTCAGCAAATTCAATAAATGACTGATAATTATAATAAAACTTTAACTCATAAACTTCATTGGGATTGTAAACCAAAGTTCTTATTCGAGAGTCAGTTGTAATTGGGACCTGAGCTTTTGATGGGGCGGCAAGAAGTTGGGCAGTAATGAGTGTGGAAATAATGAAAAAAAATTTTAAATAAAAGAGCATTTGTTATTTTTTATCGCCACGGTCTTTAATGGCACCTTATTAAATAATCTTAAAGCTGAGAGTGGATAACCTATGGCGTCGTGCCGCTCTTGCCTTAAATTACTTAGCTTCGATCCTAAAATAATCCAAGTCATGTAAAAGCCTTGCTTAAAATTCTTAAAAACTCCTCAAAACTTTAAAAATTTTTACTAAAAGGACAATTAAGCATAAATCTTGCAATTAAATGATTAACTTATGAAAAACTTGCAAATAATTGCAAGATAATAAATTTATTTATCTCAAGTAATTCTATTTATGCCTTAATCTTTGTGTTTTTCTTGAGGCTTAGGCTCTAATTTTTTGAAATATAACCAATATTCCTACAAAATTAAAGGCCATTTGAAATCTTAATAGAGCCTAAAATTAATAGCTGAATATTTCTTTTTCAATTACTAGCTTATTAACCTGAAAACCCAGGGGATTTATCATTCTTTCCTCCATGGTTAATTGAATATTTGGCGAAAAGCTGAACGACATTTCGATCACCTCATCATCTCTAACTGTTGCAGCATTATCGCT
This sequence comes from Rickettsiales bacterium UBA1997, assembly GCA_002335845.1. The sequence continues at coordinate 9,476 of DDCV01000154.1, forward strand.
ATTTTTTTTGATTCTAAGTATTCTTAATTTCAAATTATTTTGATTTATAAAGCGCATAGTTTTGATTCTAACCTCTATCTTGCCGCTTACTCCTAAAGATCTAGGGTTAATTCTTCGCCTAAAATCAGAGTAAACAGAAGGGGTGGAAAAAAGCCTTACCTCTTCTACATTATCTTTGTAAGTTCGAGGATCGTATCCAAGGGCCGCATTAAGAAATTTATTAATGAAAAATTTTCTAATAACTTCTCTACTAGTGTAGTTTCTAGCAGTTTCCTTATCAACAACGGTAGCTACGCCGGTTTTTTGCTCGAGCTCTATGACATAAGGGTCAAGCGATTTGGATGAAATTATTTTTTTGACAAAAAGCACAGCAACAGCAACCGACACTATTGAAAGCGTAGTTAAAATTAGTAGGATGTTTCTTTGAACAACAACAATTTGATATCTATTAGAATACCAACTTTTAACCTCAAGCTTATGGTTTTTGTTTTTCTTTTTTTTGGAAGTAATCATGAAAGCCTAAACAAAGGTTGCAAAGATGAAAAAATATGCCAATTTGTGATTCTTTGCTATTGCAAAGATGAGCATTGGCAAGATAAAAGTGCAGCTTAATAATTCAAGTTTTATTAAATTTGGTTAAGATCAAATTTAAGAAAGTTTTGAATTAATAAATTGAAGGCGGCTCCATTTATTATGGTATTATTTTTTGCTCCCGTAGCTCAGGGGATAGAGCATTGGTTTCCTAAACCATGTGCGCATGTTCGAATCATGCCGGGAGCACCATCTTGATTTTACGATATGATTGAAATTGGAAATATCAAATTAGATGACAATGTTTTGCTGGCGCCAATGTCTGGCGTTACCGACTTGCCATTCCGCAGATTAGTGAAGAAATTTGGTGCAAGCTTAGTTATCTCTGAGATGATTGCCTCACGAGCTATGATTTTGCAAACTCGTGAATCCTTGCTTAAGGGCAAAAAAGATAAAGATCATTTTCCGATGTCGGTTCAAATTGCCGGCTGCGATCCTGAGGTAATGGCTGAGGCGGCTAAGTTAAACGAAGATTTAGGGGCTGATATTATTGATATTAATTTTGGTTGCCCTGTAAAAAAAGTGGTCAATGGTTTTGCCGGCAGCGCTTTGATGAAAGATGAAGATTTAGCAACAAGAATTATGGCAAGCGTCGCTAAGGCTGTAAAAATTCCCGTTACTATGAAAATGCGCTTAGGTTGGAATTATGACAATCTCAACGCTCCCTCGCTAGCAAAAAAAGCTGAAGATGTGGGCATAAAAATGCTTACAATTCATGGTCGCACTCGTTGCCAAATGTACAATGGCGTGGCCAATTGGCAAGAAATTGCCAAAGTCAAACAAGCTGTGCAAATTCCGGTTATTGCTAATGGCGATATTAAAAATAGTGATGATGCCATAAAAGCCATGACTGAATCAGGTGCAAATGGCGTGATGATTGGCCGAGCCTGCTATGGTAAGCCGTGGCTAATTGCACAAATTTCTGCCAAAATAAATAATAAAGTCGAGGTTAAAACCCCAGAAATATCGCAGCAAAAACAAATTGTTTTAAACCATATTAGTGAAATGGTTGAGCATTATGGTGAAAAGGTTGCCATTCCCTTGGCCCGCAAACATATTGGCTGGTACAGCTCTGGATTTAAAGATTCAGCGCAATATCGCGCCCAAATTAACACTACCCAAGGCTATGATAATGTTAGAGAAATCATAGAAGAATTTTATGATAAGCAGCTTGATGCCCAATATGAGAATTTTTCAAATTCATAATTTACGCCATTTTAACCAGTGCGCTAACTAGTTAATACAACAATTCCCGTCATTTAATAGCAAAATAATAGTGATTTCTATCTTTAGAAACACAATAATGCATCGCCTTTTTTAGTCAAAATCTCCTTAAAAATTTTTAATAGACCCTTTGTTTAAAAGGCTTGAAGCCCAAACATTTTTGCCCCTAGGGGCAAAAATTTTTTGTAAATACGCAAAGTAAAATCACCAAAATTCATTTATGCCAAAAAAACACTTTTACTGTTTTTAATAATTATGATATGATGGCAACTTATTTTCTTGGGGGCAATTCAATGCTCTTTTAGCAAAAAAATTCGACAACCAAAAAATTAGAAAGCTGTATGCCAAATTCATCAAGAGAAACCGGAGTAACATTAGATAATATTATAAAAAGCTTAGATTTAAAAGAAGGTATTTTTAAGTTCTTGAACGATGGAAGTCTCAAAAATATGTCTGCAACATCACGATATTGGCAGGCGGCCGTAAAAGACAATGGCAAATCTGTATTTATAAATAGAGCGCCTGAGGCAGGTGACAATGAAAGCCTTAAGGGGCTCTTAAAGGATGCTAAAAAGATTACTTTTAGCTCAAAAATTAGCTATGATCAAGTAAAGAGTTTTTTTGAAGGAGAACAATCTATTGGC
>DDCV01000156.1 GCA_002335845.1 Rickettsiales bacterium UBA1997
TATTGACGGATCTGGGTTTAACAAAATATTTTTGAGGTTAAAATACAGCTAATCTTTACTAGCGCCTCAAGATTGCGTTTGATATAGCTCAATCCATCTCTCTTCTAAATCTGCAAGTTTTTTACTTAAAATACCCAGCTCTTGAGCAATATCAGCTGGATTTGATGTATTTTGAATAAGATCTTCGTTTAATTGAAGGATTTTTTCTTCTAATTTTTCTATTTTATCGGGTATTTTTTCCAACTCAAACTTCTCTTTATTCGATAGCTTTTGTTGTTTATTATTTGTTCTGATTTTTTCGATGTTTGTTTTTTTGCTATCTTCACTAAAATCTTGCGCTTTTTGTGATTTTAATTGCTCATAATCAGAATAATTGCCATAATTTTGCATAATATTGCCATTATCCTCGAAGGCTAAAATTGAGGTTGCAACATTATCTAAAAAATATCGATCATGACTAACAATAAGCAAAGTTCCTTTGTAGTTAAAGATATATTCTTGCAGCATATCTAAACTCTCCATATCTAAATCATTTGTTGGCTCATCTAAAATAAGAAAATTACCGGGGTTAGCTAATGTTTTGGCTAGTAATAGGCGATTTTGTTGACCTCCCGACAGAGTTTTAGCCTTGGTTTTTAGCTCTTTGGGATCAAATAAGAAGTCTTTAAGATAGCCACAAACATGGCGTGTTTTACCATTTGCTAAAGTGACATAGTCGGAGCCATTTTCGCAAATTACATCATGCAAAGTTACTTCATTATCGATTATGCTGCGATTTTGATCGAAATAAGAAATATCAATATCTGTAGCTTGCTTAACATTGCCAGAAGTTGGGGCGATATTTTTTGTGATGAGGTTTAAGAAAGTTGATTTTCCGCTGCCATTTTTACCGACTATTCCTATTTTTTCACCGCGCAAAATTTTTATTGAAAAATTATTAATTATTTTTTTATTTTCATAAATTTTGCTAACATTATTGAGGTTGACGATAATTTGTGGCGCATCATGGCTTATTTTTGCAGAATTTATACTGATTTTGCTTTGATTTTGACTTATTATTTGATGTTGTTTTTGAATCTTGTGTTGCAGCTCTTTTAAATAATGTAAGCGACCAATATTTCTTTTGCGTCGTGCTGTAACACCGGTTTGTAGCCACTGTTTTTCTAATTCATATTTTTTTTGTAAATTATTAAATTCTCGCTGTTCGTGATTAATTATGGTTGAAGACCATTCTTCAAAATTTTTATAGCCAGAATTATTGACATTCATTTTGCCGGATCTGAGCCAAAAAACCTTATTTGTTACTTTTTCTAGAAATTTACGATCGTGAGAAATTACCAGCAAAGCTCCTTGATATCTTTGAAGATAGTCTTCAAGCCATTTAATAGTCTCTAAATCAAGGTGATTGGTTGGCTCATCAAGCAGCAAAATATCTGGTTCAAAAACTAGGGCTTTTGCCAAATTAACACGCCTTTTTTGGCCGCCAGATAGATTTTGGATTAAATCACTTTTGTTAAGACCAAGATTATCGCAAATAATGTCGATAAGATATGATTTTTCATCATCAATTTTAATTGTTGAGGATATAAAATTATCAACTGTTTGATCTTTTTTAAATTTAAAATCACTTTGTGATAAATAGCCTATTTTTAGATTAGGTGCAACCCATCTTTCGCCATTATCAAGATCTATTTCTTCTAAAATAGCCTTCATCAAACTAGTTTTGCCAACGCCATTTTTTCCTATAAGGCAAATACGATCACCTTGGAATATATTGAAGCTTAAATCCTCAAAAAGAATTTTTTTAGCAAAAGAAATTTCTGCTTGGCGAATTGAAAGAATTGGAGATGACGACATTTTATAAAAATTATCTTTGTTTGAAATTATACCAAAATCCATCTTTAATACTGCATTTAATCAAATGAGTTTTGAGGATAAAATTTAAGCAATAAATCGCCGTGTATAGTGATATACATAAGATTTATTGCTTAAATTTTGGACCAAAAATAAGAAGGTTAAATGCAGTATTAAAGATGGATTTTGGTATTGTTAACTCGCGCACTAACTAGTTAACTTTTAACTGCAGTATTTTCTTTCTTGAAACTCTTCGTAAAAACCAAAGTAGCAGTAAGTACTACGGCTTTCAACAAGATCTTCAAGAAAAAAAATCTTTTCGTTAAAAGGTCAACTAGTTAGTGTGCGGGTTAATACGCTAAATTCTTCATCTGTTTTTTTACTATTTTCTAACCAGTAGTAAATTGATTTGATAAGATTATTGCTATCCTGACCTTTGATAAAATAATCATCTAGGCCATCTACTAAAAATGATTCTAATTTTTTTTGATCAGAATCCCCGGTAGCGCCAATAATTATAGCCTTATTTTTTATGTTGTTTATTATTTCTAATTCACGAATTTTTTTAGCGGCTAAATTTCCAGGTAATTTTGGCATATTAATATCACAAATTATTACATCGTAGCTATTATCTTGAAAGTCTTTAGTTGATAATTGCTCTTTATACTTGGCTACCAAATCTTCACCATTTTGAGCAGTTGTTACAATGATACCAAATTTTTCAAGGAATTTTTTGGTTACCATTAAATTTATCATTTCATCATCGGCAATTAGGATGTTTTTATTTTTGAGGGATTTACTTATTATTTCGATATTATATTCAGGATAGACATGATCGTTAATTATCCACTTATATATTAACTTTTTAAGTTCTTTATTATTGCATTTCTCTTCTTTTGTTAAGTAGCTAGTAATTCCATATTTTATTATTTGCTCTTTTACATCTTTGGCATCGACAGTGCTATGTATGGCTACAGGAATTGATTTGTTGAGTTTTGTAATCTTGTTAGACAGTTCAATGCCATTCATTATTGGCATTTCAATATCCGTGATAATGAGATCATAATCTTTGCCAACATTATTTTTTACCAAGCTTAAAGCTTCCTGACCGTTATTGGCATGATCTATGGATAGATTTATTATTGTTGAATTTTGATTGCGATCAATGATTTGCTCAATGAGCTTTTTGCTAATAATAATATTAATATGCTGATCATCTACTATTAATATTTTTTTGCTAACAACTTTTTGTTTTGCAGATTTATTGACTGAATTAGCTTGAAGCTGGTTTTCATTTAGCTCATTATGCTTTGGTTTTGGAAATTTTAGATTGAATCTGGTCCATTTTCCATAGCTACTTTGGCAATCAATGTCGCCATCAAAATCTATCATTACCCTCTTGCAAAAAGAGAGTCCAAGACCCGTGCCATCAAACTTTCCTGCGCTATAGAATGGTTCAAAAATTGATGCCATATTATCTTCCTTAATTCCTGGGCCGTTATCTTGAATATATATTATATTATTTTCTTGGTCTTCGGTAGTGCCTATTTTTATCTTAGCCTGCGGGTGTGAGTTGTTAATATAATATAAGGCATTCTTTATGAGGTTAAAAATCACATAATAAAATGCTGTTTTAACTCCTTGAAAAGTAAAGGAGCTTGAGCATTCAAGAGTTACTTTATCTTTTTCCTCTTTAGATTTAAAGCCAAATAAATCTATTGCTTTTTTAAGTTCATTTTTGGCATCAAGGTGTAAGAAGTTATTTTTATCTAGCTTTCGACCGCTCATATCTAATAATATCATATCAATGATATTATTAGTTAACATGAATGATTGTTGCACCGCCTTCTTATGATCTTGTATTTTTTGGTTATTATTAATGATTGCCTGAGATATTTGGCTTTTTTTCAGATTATCTAGCTGGGTTTTTATTATTGATTTTGGTTGTTTTGTATTAATTTCTAAATCCTCTAAGGTGGATGATAGAGATAAAGTTGACAGATTTATAACGCCTATAGGGTTTCTTATTTCGTGAGCTATGCTGCCAGCTATTGATTTTAGTAGATTTTCGGTATTTAAAATTTGGTTATAAGATCTAATAGCCGTCATGATTGTAATTTCTATCTGCAATTCAGAAGTTGCTTCCTTGGTTATGTAG
>DDCV01000025.1 GCA_002335845.1 Rickettsiales bacterium UBA1997
AATGTTTGTTTGGACATGATAAAAGTGAATGATTAATTTATAAAGAAGCTGTAGTGAGTCTATCACATTTGAGTCTATTAGACTTAATAAATATTAGGGTTTTAATAAAATGCAATAGAAAAATCTTTGACACTAAATCATATTTTACAGCGCAAAAGATCTTTTGCTTAATACAAGATGACAAATAAATTGTTAGAATTCTATTCAGCGCTATTTTAACTTACAAAATAACCAAATTCACAATTTTTTAAGTTAAAATAGCGCTAGTTATGTAGTATTAAATAGACCTTCCTCCATTATCATTGCTTCTTTTTTGATGGACTTTATTACTATGCTTTCTAGCTTCACCGCCAGCTATCTCCATCTCCTCGGATATTTTTTCTTTTTTATCCATTTTATTTTTCTTTATACGCCATATCATGGATCTTTTGGCTGTAGTATTGATAGATTTGCGAGCGCCTTCGATTGACATTTCATCAACTTCCTCAGATCTATTATCCCATAAATCCTCGCCACTTATCTCTGTTTTACTCTCCTCCTCAAGGCCGCCAACTTCAAGATCTAAATTTCTTTGCTGAAAACTTTCCGGCCTAATGCCTGAGGCATTTTTTAATTTCTCAACCACAATATCTGCCTGCTCTTTAGCTTCTGGATTTTTGTTTATGGGATTATCTTTTTTAATGTAATTCTGATCCGCATCCGCATCTTCTTCGTGAATTTCAAATACCTCTTGTGAGCTGTTAAAACTGTAATCCTTAGTTTTTTTTAACTGAACTGCATCTACTTGTTTACTATTGGCAGATAAACTCTTAATAACTCGATAGGCTCTTACAAAAAAAAATAGTATTTTAGTAATGATATCAGTTACTGACATAGATTTTTTAATTTATTAGCAATAGCAAAAGATTGTTGAATTTTTATGCCATCATTTTGTGGATAGCAAATGAAAAGCAATTTTTGCTCGGGATTGATTTTTATTTTGCTATTACTAGAAAAAACCATCTGTAGTAATTTATCAGGCTCTTTGAATTTATTATTTCTAAAAGTAACTAATAATCCATCTTTTTTACTTTCCAGCTTCTCAATTCCAATCTGTCGGCAGATATTCTTTAATTTAGCCACCTCAATTAGATTTGTTATTTCTTGCGGCAATTTTCCAAAGCGATTATTCATTTCATTACTTATATTTTCATGATCTTCATCACTTTTAATAAGGGCTATTTTTTTATAAAAACTCATTCTAAGAGCTAAATCACTTATATAATCCTCAGGAATTAGCAATGAGATTCCTAGCTTTATTTGCGTTGAAAAATCATATTCTTCAATTTTTAATTGCTGATCTTGCTCAATTTCACTTGAGTTTTTAAGGCGATCAATTGCCTCAAGTAACATTTGCTGATAAAGTTCTACGCCAGTTTCTCTAATATGGCCAGATTGCTCATCGCCAATTAAGTTGCCGCTACCTCTAATATCCATATCGTGACTAGCGATATTAAAACCAACCCCAAGAGAGTCGAGATTTTGCATGACTTCAAGCTTTTTCTTGGCCGCTGCTTTTAATTTTTTGTTTTTATCAAGCATAAAATAACAATAACCACGAAGCTTGCCACGCCCAACCCTTCCGCGTAGCTGGTAGAGCTGGGATAGGCCAAACATTTCGGCCTTATAAATTATCATAGTATTAGCTGATGATATGTCGATCCCAGATTCAATAATGGTAGTTGATAGCAATAGGTCTGTTTTGCCGTCAGAAAAATCATTCATAATGTCGTCAAGCTCGGTTGGTGTCATTTGACCATGGGCATGGGTTATTTTAAGCTCGGGTAATAGCTTCTTAAGTTTAGGCTCAATTTCTTGCAAATCTCTAACTCTGGGTACAACAAAAAATATTTTCCCTCCGCGATTAAATTCACGCATTATAGCCTCTTTAGCAATTGAGCCATTATAAGGCATAACAAAATTTCTTACCGATAGGCGATCAAGTGGTGGCGTGGCAATGAGACTCAAATCTTTCACGCCAGTTAAAGACATTTGTAGCGTTCTTGGAATTGGGGTGGCTGAAAGATTAAGAAGATGCACTTCATTACGCAGCTTTTTAAGCTTTTCTTTTTGAGCCACCCCAAAATGCTGTTCTTCATCAATTATAACCAGACTTAGATTTTTAAATTTAATGCTATTTTGTAAAAGTGCGTGAGTGCCAATAACAATATCAGCTTTACCATCCTCAATTTCTTGACGAATTTTTTTAGCATCGCTGCCTTTAATTAAGCGCGAAAGTTGCACGATTTTTAAATTTGTGCCAGCAAATCTTTCTTTAAAATTCTTATAATGTTGACGACAAAGCAAGGTTGTTGGTGTAACAATTGCCACCTGACAAAATGATTTTTTATCTCCCAAATTACTAATTTTGTCATTAAAGCGCGACTGCTCTTTTCCACTTTTGGAGCATGAATTATCATTAGGCAGCTCTTCATGAGAAATGTTTTTGCTAACCACAATAGCAGCGGCGCGCATGGCAACCTCAGTTTTACCAAAACCAACATCGCCGCAAATCAAGCGATCCATTGGCGAACCTGTGGATAAATCTTCTTCAACCTCATTAATAGCCTGAAGCTGATCATCGGTTTCTACAAAAGCAAAATTACGACAAAATTCATCATAAAAATGCTGCTCTACTTGAAAAATTGGGGCTTTTTTGAGTTTTCTTGCGGCGGCAATTTTCAAAAGTTCTTCGGCAGCAATTTTAATTCTTTTCTTAACTTTGTCTTTACGATTTTTCCAAGCGCTTGCTCCTAGCCTATCAAGATTGATTAACGGATTATCGGCGCCATAGCGACTGATTATACTAATATCATCAACCGGCACAAAAAGTGTATCATCGCCACCATAAATGATTTTTATCATATCATTTTTGATGTTACCCATTTCGATAGTATGGATGCCGTCAAATTTGCCAATCCCATGATCGCGATGTACCACTAATTCACCTTGATTAATAGCCAAACCTTCTTCGATTAATCTTTGGCCAATATTTTTATTTGATTTTTGTTGGCGCACTTTCTTTTCGCCAAAAAGCGCTTGCTCGCCAATTAGCAAAAAGTCTTTTGTGTAAAAACCAAAGCCACATGGCAAAATTGTGGCGTCTAGCTTGTTGTTTTTAATTGCTTTGAGTTGTGATAAATTTTCAATTTGATTGCTATAAATAGCATAATCTGGCAAAATTTTGCTGATTCTATCACAAAAACCTTGGCTTAAAAAAGCTAGTAAAACAAAAATATTAGCGTCTTTTTGCTCATCAATTCGGGCTAATGTAAAATCTTTAAAAAGCTCAATAGGATCTTTTTTATTAGCGCGCCCAGCTAAAGCAAAATCAGGAATTGGCTTTATTTCTAAATCGATATTTCTTATCGAATCGCTGCTTTGAAAATTATTGAACTCGATATTGATGTGATTTTTTATTTCCCGATCTAATTCGTCAAATTTTTTATAAAGCAAGTTAGGATCAATAGGATCTGAGTTTAATTCTTTATTGTGTTTATTGTCAAAAATACGGGATTGGTAATAATTTTGAATCAAATCATCACGCTCAGCAGCTAAATTTTTGATAGAATTATTATAAAAAATGACTGGATTTTTCAAGTAATCAAGCAGGCTTACTAATTTGTTATCATAAAAATATGGTAAAAAATGCTCCATACCAAGATAGCTACGATTATGTGATATGGCACTATAAAGCTGATCATCCTTCCAATTGCTGCAAGTTTGGCGATAATATTTACGAAATGATTCTATGGTTTTTTCATTCAAGATAATTTCGCTAGCTGGCAATATCTCGATATTCTTTACTTCCTCTTGTGAAATTTGAGTTAGTGGATCGAAAATTTTGATTGATTCCACCTCTTCACCAAAGAAATCAAGACGATAGCCAATTAGATCAGCAGCTTGCTGCATAACAATATCAATAATTCCACCACGAACGGCAAAATCGCCAATATCATTGGCCACGGCCTGCCTTTCATAACCTTTGGCTATTAAGAAATTGGCGATTTGTTCAATGGAAATTTTGCTACCAACTCCTAAATATAAGCCAAGATCTTTGATTTGATCTGGATTAACAGTTTTTTGGATAAAAGCGTTGATTGAGGTAATGATAAGGAATTTTTTATCTTGGCTGCGAGTAGCAAGCTTGTAGAGATTTTTGATACGCTGACTTGAAATTACTGGCTTTGGCGAAGTGGAATCGTAAGGCAAGCAATCCCAAGCTGGGATTATGATAATTTCTAAATCATTATGACCAAAAAACCTAATTTGTTGCTCAATTTTGGTGATATCGATATCGTTTTTAGCAATATATAAAATATCATTATGACTAAAATTAGGGATAATTTTGCTTAATAAAAACCCTTGAGCATCATCAGGGGTTTGATTGAGGCTGCAAGATTCCTTGATATTTTTTATTTTGGTTAAATAATGCAATTTAATTGATTTTGATTAACGAGGAGACATTACAGCTTCATATCGACCTAAACCCGCCTGCGATGATGTTGGTGATGGCGATCTACTTGGACTAGATAAATCAAATGTTGAATCTGATTCCGATGATATCGATGTTATTTTTTCGTGACCAAAAAGATTTGGAAGACTTCGTGCGTGGAGGCGTTCTTTATCTTTATGAAGCAAAGCTTTGTTAGCAATCCATGAATCTCTTATTAATGATAAATCTTCATCGACTAATACCTTAGGAGACTCTTTATTTTTAGTAAGTGACTCTTCATTAAGATCCAAAATATAATTATTATTACCGTTGTTAAACTTAATTTTAACAATTTCTTGATTGCGAAATTCATTTAAAAGAGTTTGGAAAGATCGCGGTGCAAGCTCTGTATTTTCAAATATTTTCTTTAACTCTGAATCAAAATAAGTAATTTCTATGCCTCCAAAAATTTTCTCTAATATTTTACGCTTTTGACCAATATTAATATCACCACTATCTTCAAATTTCTCACCCTTTACAATCATAACTTTTGGCTTGGTATACAGTGATATAGGAGCACGCACGATGTCAGAACTATTTAATAATGATGATGACGTAGCTGCTTCTGCAATGGTTGGTACTCTTTCTGGAAAAGAGGAGGAGCGTTGTAACTGATCTGTATCTTTCATAGGCTATCCTTTAATTTAACTGCTCAATACTGAAATAAGCCTGACTTTTATTTATATCAGGCGGTAGTACCAATATATCATGATTTTTAGCTACCTGCAAGAAAATGTTGATTTTGTCGGCGTTGTCAATTTCAAGGTTAATTGATGCGGTTAAAAACTCTGGTAAAAAATGCGCTTTTAGGTAGGCAGTTTGATATGATATAAGGGCGTAGGCGGCGGCGTGGGACTTGTTGAAGCCATATCCAGCAAATTTGTCAACTAGATCAAAAATCTCGCCAGCCTTTTTTTTATCGACATTGTTTTTTATAGCGCCTTCAACGAAAATTTTGCGCTGCTTATCCATCTCTTCCTTGATTTTTTTACCCATAGCTCGACGCAATAAATCCGCAGCTCCAAGGCTATATCCAGCCAATATTTTAGCAATTTCCATAACCTGTTCTTGATAAACAATTACGCCGTAAGTTTCTTTTAAAACTGGCTCAAGCAAAGGGTGGGGATAAATGACTTTTTCTTGACCATGTTTGCGACGAATATAAGTGGGGATATTATCCATGGGGCCCGGCCTGTAGAGCGATATCAGAGCTATAATGTCTTCTATTTTATCGGCTCTCATTTGCCTTAAAACCGACCTCATACCCGATGATTCAATTTGAAACACACCAATGGAGTCACCAAGGGCTAGCATTTCGAAGGTTTTTGCGTCTTCAAGCTTTATTTCCTCTATATTTATATCAATCCCTCTATTTTGCTTAATCAAATCTATGGTGCGTGATATTGTGGTGAGAGTTTTTAATCCCAAGAAATCGAACTTTACCAAGCCGGCCGCTTCAGCATACTTCATAGAATAGCCAACCGCTGGCATTTCTCCAACCTTATCGCTATAAAGACCACAAATTTCATAAAGTGGTTTATCGCCAATAACTACTCCTGCGGCATGAGTTGAGGCGTGACGGTTTAATCCCTCTAGCTTTAGGCCGATATCTACTAATTTATTAATCTGCGGATCTTCTTGGATGGCATTGCGAAAATCATCATCCATCTCAATAGCTTTGGCCAAGGTTACTGCTTCAATGGCGTTAAAAGGTATTAGCTTGCAAATACGATCAACTTGATTATATGGCATTTGTAAAACACGACCAACATCTTTTAAGACAGCGCGTGCTTGCAATTTTCCAAAAGTGATAATTTGCGCGACATAATCTTTGCCATATTTATCTTGCACATAATCAATTACTTCATCACGCCTTGCTTGACAAAAATCAATATCAAAATCTGGCATTGAAACCCTTTCCGGATTTAAAAATCGTTCAAAGAGAAGTCCAAAGCGAATTGGATCAAGATCGGTGATTTTTAAAGACCAAGCTACAACTGAACCAGCTCCAGAACCTCGACCAGGGCCAACTGGAATATTATTACTTTTTGCCCATTTAATAAAATCAGAAACTATTAGAAAATAGCCTGGGAAATCCATTTTGGTTATTACGCTTATTTCATAATCCAATCTATCGAAATATTCTTTTTTTATTTTTTTTATTTGATCATCACTTAAATCTTCGATCTTAGCCTTGAGCTTTAACCTCTCTGTTAAACCCTCTTTAGCTTGTCTTTCTAACTCTTTTCCTTCGTCAAAATCTTTGTTATTGTTGAATCTAGGTAGGGAAGGTGGGCGTTGAAAAGCCATGATGTGGCATTGCTTAGCAATATTAACTGTATTTTCAATAGCTTGGGGCAGATCACAAAAAAGACTTTCCATTGCTTCAATACTTTTAAAATATTGCTCTTTAGATCTTTTTTTGCGATTATTGTCATGCAGAACTTCGCCCTCACCGATACAATTTAGAATATCTTGCGCTTCATGCATATCTTGATTTAAAAAATAGACATCATTGCATGCAACTAAGGGTATATCATTATCCTTAGCTATTTTTATAAGACGATCTTCGACTTTAATTTCTGTCGCTATATTATGACGATTGATTTCAATATAAAAATTATCCTTGAATATTTGACGAAATTTTTGCACTAGATCATTGGCGTTTTTTTCTTGGTCATTGATCAGACTATTGACTAGAAAACCGTCAATACCACCTGAAAATGCGATAATTCCAGAAGATTTTTCCTGAAGTAAATCAAGGCTAGTATGGGGCGAAATGCTGGACTCTTGATTTAGATAGGCGTGACTTGCTAAATATAATAAATTTTTATATCCCTCATCATTTTTGGCAATTAAGGGTATTTTATAAAAAGAGTTTTCGATGTCTAAGTGGGAGCTATTTTCTTTGCGCTTTTCAATTTGCACCAAAAGCTCACAACCTAATATTGGCTGAATTCCATTTTCCACGCAAGTAGAAGAAAATTCCAAAGCGCCAAATAGGTTGTTAAGATCCATAATGCCAAGAGCTGGCATACCAAATTCTTTAGCTTTTTTAACTAACTCACCTACTCTAATCGCGCCTTTGCAAAGGGAATAGGTTGTGTGATTTTTAAGGTTTATAAACATTAATTTTATTTTTTACCAACGATAAGATAGCCGCGATAATTATCGCCATCTTTTGTGTTCATAGCTTTATAAACTTGTTCTAATTTACTCCAATACCATCTATTTTTATGAAGAGCTACATCAAGCACTAAAATTGCGTCCTCCTTTTCATTAAAAGCTACTAGTGGCGAAGTATGTCCATGGGTTTTTTTACCTAAAATTCTACCATCAAAATTAACTATTAAATATCTTTTATCATCTGCCAATATTTCCCTTATAGTTTGACGAAAATTATTTAAAGCTTCTTCAGTAATTTTGTCAGCATAATTAATTGTGACTTCTAGATCATAAATCTCAGTTAAAATTTTATTTAAATCAGCTAGATTAACTCCCGGGTCGTAAACCTTGCGACGATATTTTATTTCTTTTGGTGCTTCCAAATTTATGATGTGACGATTTTTGATATTATCGGTTTTATTGTTAAAGAAATATTCTTGTGTATATAATGGAAATTCCTTAAACCCACCACCCAGCTCTATTGGCAATGTAGTTTGTGAAGCCGCTTGATTTTGTATATTGCCATAATGCAGGGCGTTTAGTATTATCGCTGAGGTTGCTGCCGAACAATAAAGAGGATTTATTTGTGGTTGGTAAAAATTAATTAGCCTGTAAAAATCACCATTATATTGACTTTTATTTAAAAGATCGAGACCGTCATTACTGTTCCAATATCTTGACCATATTTGATCTTTAATATTGTCATTACTGTTGTTAAATTTAAAATTGGACTCAGCTAAAATCTGCTGTGATTGGATAAAAAATACTATGAAAGCGGATATCAGGGTATGGAAAATATTTTTCATCGGCGGTAAGAGTGAGTTTTTATAATTTATTCAAAAATAATTATTTTGAAAACATCTTATACCAAAATCCATCTTTAATTAAATTCTTGGCAAAATATTTTTGAGCTTTAAAAGCAAAAAGATGAAGCTAAAATTTAATTAAAAATGGATTTTGCTATTAATTGCGAGTTGTACTGTTTATAAATCCAATCATAATCTTCAACATAATTATGGATTAATATCATTAAAAAGAACTTTACACAACTTAAATTTCAAGTAAAGCAGCTTGCTTATTTTTTTAAATAAAAATTTTTATGAATATCAATAAAAGAATCAAAAGCCTTTAGCTTAATTGAGCTTTCAATTGTTATTTTGATAATTGGCTTGTTAGTTACGGGGATAGTTAAAGCTGGCGACTTATATAGATCGTCACAATTAATGAGCGCCAGAATACATACTAAAAATTCACCTGTTTTAAATATCAAAGGCTTATCTTACTGGTATGAGCCAGTATTAGAAGATAGTTTTTTAACTGAAGATGGATTAAGCGGAGATTCTATAGAAGATGGTGACGCTATCAAGACTTGGCTTGACCAAAATAATCTTCGTGTAAAGCGCCATAATTCAGTTCAGATGACCGCAAATAGGCAGCCAAAAATTACAAAGATATCTTTAACGGTATTATTCCGGCTCTTAGATTTGATGGTAATGATGGCCTGGTATCAAGCAATGTTTCTATCACTGGTGAAGATTTGACTATTTTTGTTGTTGTAATGAGAGCATCAGTTGTGCAGCACTCAACCACATTATCCCTATATGATGCAACTGGATTTTATAATAGCAGTAGTGCAGCTTTAAGAGCCTTTTGGCAAACTAGCCCTGATTACGATACTAGACCCTTTAGAACGGCAAGCTCTTTTCCATCCATGACCTCTTTAAGCAACAATATACCATATATTGCTAGTTTATATTTTGATGGTAGTGATGGTTTTTACAATATCAATGGTGGCAGCTATACGTCTACATCATCTACTGGCCAGTTTAATTCTTCAAATATAAGTATAGGCTGCTCAGTGCAATCTGGATCCCAATTGCAATGCTTTAATGGCTATATTGCTGAAGTGATAATTTATGATAGGGATCTGAATTTATCAGAGAGACAAAAAATTGAATCTTATCTTAGTAAAAAATATAATATTTCTCTTACTCAATAAAACTAGCCATTAATGATAATTTTCATTATCATTAATGGCTAGTTTTAAGATGTAATGTGATAGTTATTATTAAAATTATTCTTCCCCTTCTTCGTCTTCTTTCAACTCTTGTTGTTGCTTTTTATCAATTTCATCAAGGACATCATCCTTATCTTTATATTTACTAATAGCAATTTTACGGCGTGATTTTAGTTCAGTAATAGCTTTTTCACAGATATCTTTAGCTGTAATGCCAAAATGTTCGAATAGATCCTCGGCTTTGCCAGAGGCGCCAAAACCTTCCATTCCAATAAAGATACCATTTTTACCTATATAGCGATTCCAGCCTTGATAAATTCCAGCCTCAATACCAACTCTAAGAATTGAATCATTGCCAAGAATTTTATTTTTATAGGCTTTATCTTGCTTTTCAAAAAGCTCGAAACAAGGAATTGAAACCACTCTAACTGCAAAACCATGATTGTGTAGAAGCTTCTTTGCTTCAATAGCTATAGATAATTCAGAACCGCTGGCAATTAGGATTACATCCGGTTCAATCTCAAGAGCTGTATCAGAAACAATGTAAGCGCCACAGCCGCAAGAAGCTTGATCTTTTTTATATTCATTACGCAAAAATGATACATTTTGCCTAGTAAGAACGATGGCGGATGGCGACTCTTTAAGTTTTAGCGCCTGCTCAAAACAACCTACTGTTTCTTGTGAATCAGCTGGCCTAAAAACATAAAGATTTGGAATAGAGCGCAACATTGCTAGATGCTCAACTGGCTGATGAGTGGGACCATCTTCACCAAGGCCAATAGAATCATGGGTAAATATATATAAAATAGGCTGCTTCATTAGGGCTGAAAGCCTAATTGCTGGCTTCATGTAATCAGAAAAAACTAGAAATGTTCCACCATATGGCACAAAACCACTGTGCAAAGAAATGCCATTCATAATTGCTGCCATAGCGTGCTCCCTAACGCCATAATGGATATAGCGACCGGAGAAATCATCTTTGGTAACTGGCTTGGTTGAACTAGTTTGTGTTAAAACTGATCCAGTTAGATCTGCAGATCCTCCAATTAACTCTGGCAATTCTTTGGTTAAAAATTCTAATGTTTGATTCGATGATTTGCGAGTCGACTGCTCAGCGCGATCCAAAAATACCTGCTGCTTGAATTGATTTAGTTTTTTTGCAAAATTATCTGGCAATTCTTTTTTAATGACCCTTTTTAGGTAATCCTGCTTATCTTGGTCTAGCTTGCTAAATCTTTCTTCCCAATCATGAAAAGTAGAGCGATGTCTTTTACCAGCATCGTGCCAAATATTATGTAAATCAGTTGGAATAGCAAAGTGAGCATGATCCCAATCAAGATTTTTGCGCACTTCTTTCACTTCTTCCGCTCCAAGAGGTGAGCCATGACACTTATTAGTTCCTTCAGTTTTTGGCGATCCAAAGCCAATCTTTGTTTTGCAATCTATTAAAACGGGCTTTTGGGAGGTTTGCGCCTCCGTTAGAGCTTTTCTGATTTGATCATGATTATGGCCATCAATTTGAATAACATGCCAATTACAGGCTTCAAAACGCATCTTCATGTTTTCTGAAGTGGCTAGAGAAGTTTCTCCATCAATTGAAATTGAGTTATTATCCCACAACAAAATGAGCTTATTTAGATTTAGATGTCCAGCAATTGAAATTGCTTCTTGTGAAATTCCCTCCATTAGGCAGCCATCACCAACTAGGCAATAGGTTTTGTGATTTATAATATCGTCACCAATTCTATTAGCCAATAACTTTTCACCAATGGCCATGCCTACAGCGTTTGCTAAACCCTGACCCAATGGTCCAGTAGTGGTTTCTATAGCATTTAGATGGCCATACTCAGGATGACCAGCGCATTTACTATTTAATTGACGGAAATTTCTAATATCTTCTAGCTCAATATCTTTATATCCAGTAAGATATAATATCGAATAAAGAAGCATCGAGCCATGTCCAGCAGATAAAATAAAGCGATCGCGGTCAAGCCAATCTGGCCTTAGCGCCTTGAACTTAAGAAATTCAGTAAAAAGAATGGTTGCAACATCGGCAATTCCCATGGGCATTCCGGGGTGGCCAGAATTAGCTTTTTGAATAGCGTCGATCGACAAAAACCTAACACAATTAGCTAATTGCGTTGTTAACTTTTCCTGATTATATTTCATAGATAGATTGAGTAGTTGTAAATATAAATGTTTAGTAGGGAGTGACTTTTAAAATATTAGTTAAACTCCGTCTAATCCAAAATCCAGTATTTTCTTGAGTGAATTTTGCACTATAGTGATATCGTTTTTAAACCTAAGATAGATATTGTTAATGATTTTATACTTAAAAGGCAAGATGGATATGTAGTAACGGCAATTATATCCAATGCACTTTGATAATTGGTATTATATTTTAA
>DDCV01000060.1:0-18165 GCA_002335845.1 Rickettsiales bacterium UBA1997
CAATTGAAATATACCATTATTAAATACTAAATGTCTAAAAAACGAGTCGCTGTCATTGGCAGTGGCATCTCTTCAGCTGCCTTTTATCACTTTCTTAATAAAGATAAGTTCGATGTAACCTTCTTTGAAAAAAGTCGTGGAACTGGCGGAAGAATGTCGTCTCGCAGAGTCGATGATGTCTTTTTTGATCACGGCGCTAGTTGTTTTGGCGCTATTAGATCAAAAAAATTTAAGGATTTTATTGCGCCCTTTGTTTCAAGAGGATTGCTGCATGAGTGGAAGGGTAATTTTAAATATATTGATGGATCAAATCTCAAGCATAAAAATATTGAAAAAAAAGAACGGTTAGTGTGTCGCGCTCAATCCAATATTTTAATTAAAGAGATTATTTCTAAGCCATTGCAACTAGGACTGATTCATTTTAGTAAAAGAGTGGTTGATATTGTGCTAAAGAACCAAAAAAATTCTATTTTAACAGATGATGGCGAGGTATATGATGATTTTGATTATGTTATATCTTCAGCGCCAGCAAAACAAACTTTGCAACTTTTTCCCAGAAATTTTTGCTTTTTTAAACTTCTTCAAGCAGTAGATTACCAGACTACCTTTGTTCTAATGTTATCTTTTTGTAAAAATAAGGCGATAGATTTTTCTCACCTAGCGGTAAAAAATAGCATAATTTCGCGCATATCATATGAAAACTCAAAGGGTGGCGATAGAAATTTTGAAACAGATTGCTTTGTCATAAATGCTAATAATCTATTTTCTAAAGCTACGCAATATATGGATCATGAGATTATAAAAAGAGATTTACTTGACGAGTTTTTACGATTAACTGGCCTAAGTAAAGAGATGGTAAGTGATATTATTTTACATAGATGGCTCTATGCAAACTCAACTTCTTCATATAATTATCCAGTTTTGCTTGATACCGATCTTAATATCGGGGCAATAGGTGACTATGTTAAAGAGCCAAGAGTTGAGATGACGTTTGAGTCGGGTGCGGAGATGGCAGAAACGCTAAACTACCTGGTGTCAAATTCCAATCCATAGCTTGGCTCTATTTTATCTTTTTTATTATATTATTTTGCCTTTAAATAGTTGGCTATATCTGTAATTAAAAACTAAAATTTAAAAGAAGAAATATCTTCATTAATGCAAGTCATAGGTTGCAACTTAATATAGATTAAGCGCATTTTTGAAATTTAATTTTACCAGAAGATCTTTTTGTGAAGATGTAAGATTTATATAAAAATCTTGGAGCGGGTGATGAGGTTCGAACTCACGACTTTTACCTTGGCAAGGTAACGCTCTACCACTGAGCTACACCCGCGAAAAACAAATACAGAGTCAAATCTAGCTAGCTAAAAATAATTTGCAATATATCAATATTGAATTTATTAGTTTTGTATAAAAGATGCTATGATTCTATCCTTAACAATATAAGCTTTTGGTAATTATACCAAAAACCATCTTTAAAATAGGTTGGTATTTATTAAATTTTAGCTTCATCTTTTTGTTTTTAAAAGCCATAAAGCCTTAGTCCTTATAGGCACATAGTCTTCGTGAGGGTCTTCATTTTATAACTTTTAAAATTCAAAAATATTTTGCCAAAGATTTAATTAAAGATGGATTTTGGCATTGTAATTAATATTAAATATTCATTTTAAATTTGAGATTTCAAATGCAGATTACAAAACTTAAAAACATCATCTCATCAATAGCTATTATTTTACTATTATCATCTTGCGTTGAAACAATAATTGGAGGATCTTTGGTTGGAGCATATGTAGCATCTCGTGAAAAAACCTTATCATCTACCGCTAGTGATATTAAGATTGCTACTATTATGGGTTCTAATTTTATTGCCAAGAACCTAAAAAACCCTAGCAGCTCTGTCGATATTACGGTTAATGAAGGCAGGGTTCTTTTAACTGGAATTGTACGCGATCCCAAGAAAGCTAGAACGGCAATTGATACAGCTTGGCAAGTTAAAGATGTTCGAGAGGTAATTGACGAAATACAAATTGCTCGCGACTCCAAGCTAAGACCCAAAGATATATCAAAAAGCGTACTCGACTACAGCTTAACTGCTAAAGTTGAAGCAAAATTGCTAATTTCCAAGAATGTAAAAACCAAAAATTATAAAATAACCACGGTAGATAAAACAGTTTATATATTGGGAGTTGCTCAAGATCAAGAAGAGCTTAATGCGGTCTTGCAGAAAATTTCTCATGTAATTGGTGTTGAAAGGGTGGTAAATCATGTTATTTTACGAGATGATGCAAGAAGAGATTGAGGTTATAACATTTGGTTGTCGCTTAAATTCCTATGAATCTGAGCTAATAAAAAAAGCTACTTCATCTTTGAATCAAAAAAACCTATTAATATTTAACTCTTGCGCCGTCACTTCAGAAGCTGAAAGACAGTTGCGGCAATCTATCAGAAAGCATAAAAAGCAAAATCCAGATGCCAAGATTATAGTTACTGGCTGCGCCGCCCAAATTAGCCCAGAAAAATATGCAACAATGTCTGAAGTTGATATAGTTTTGGGTAATCAAGAAAAATTCGAAGCAAAGAATTATATTAAAAATAATAACCAATCTTTAGAAGTTAAAGAGATAGCCTTAGATAATTCAGCTGGCAGCAAATCAATCAATTCTGACATCAATCATAAGGATGATGTTTTTTTAAAGTCTAAAGCCGGTATGTTTGACTTTTTAACCACAGAAGAGCTTTCTAAGATCAAAGTAAATGATATTATGTCAGTTAAGGATACGGCGCCACAGTTAGTATCTTACTTTGAAAATCGAACAAGAGCCTTTCTAGAAATCCAAAATGGCTGCAATCATCGCTGCACTTTTTGCATAATTCCATATGGTCGTGGCAATAGTCGCTCCATACCTCTAGGTGAGATTGTCAAAAATGTCAAAGAGCTGGTCAGAAATGGCCATAAGGAGGTGGTATTAACTGGTGTTGATATTTCAGATTATGGTAAAGATTTAGCCGCGCCCATCACTCTATCACAAATGATTCGCAGATTGCTGCATTTAGTGCCAGAGCTACCAAGATTAAGATTATCATCAATTGATGTCGCTGAAATTGATGAAGAATTTTTTGATATTTTAAAAAATGAGCCAAGATTAATGCCATATTTGCACTTAAGTGTGCAATCAGGTGACGATCTAATCTTAAAAAGAATGAAAAGACGCCACAACAGATCTCAAGTAATAGAATTTTGCAAAAAAGCACGGCAAATTCGCCCCAACATGACCTTTGGAGCTGATATTATTGCCGGATTTCCAACAGAAAGCGAAGAAGCCTTCCAAAATTCAATAAACTTAATAAAAGAATCTGACCTAATCTTCACCCACATCTTTCCCTATTCCCCAAGGCAAGGCACCCCAGCCGCCAAAATGCCTCAACTAAATAAACAAATAATCAAGGAACGCGCCAAAAAACTAAGAGAAGCTGGTCAAGAACAATTGCAAAAATATCTATCACAACAAATTGGCAAAAAAATGTCAGTGATTATCGAAAAAGATAATATGGGCAAATCAGAGAATTTCTTAGATGCTAAAATTGACGATCCAAAATTAGTGGATGGTGCTATTTATGAGGTTAGTGTCACAAATTTAGATGGCAGCTTTATTAACTGCTCATTAAATAGCCTAACCAAGCACAATACCAATTCCAGCTTTTGATGATATGTTTAATCAAAGGCTGTAATTGATATATTAACCAGTTCATAACTAGCTATATTTAAAAAATAATATAAATATATGTCTCAGATTTTAGAAAATTCTAAAAAGGCAACAGATTTTATTAAATTATTATCTA
Source organism: Rickettsiales bacterium UBA1997 (assembly GCA_002335845.1). Next base: position 3,841 of record DDCV01000060.1, read on the forward strand.
ATCAATCAAGGCTGTTAGTTTTATGCTCAATAATTGAAAAGCCATTATGTGTCAATGATTTGGTTGATATAACTCAAATCTCTCAATCTGCACTATCGCAACATTTAGCAAGAATGTCAAAAGAGGGCATGATAGAGGGCTCAAGAAGGGGTAGTAAGATATTTTATTCAATAAAAGATCCTAATATATATAAGATTATTAAATCCCTTCATGATATTTTCTGTAAAGATTAATATTTGCTATTTTAAATCATTATATTAGATAATTCTAATATATTAAGTTAAAATAAATAATAATCATGGCAAATATTAATAATATAGACTCCCTTACTCTTAATGAGTGGCTTAAAAATAATGAGGCAGTTTTAATTGATGTAAGAGAAGTTGTTGAATATAAAGCTTGCTCTATCCCTGATTCAAAACATTTGCCTTTGTCGCAAGTGACAATTGATAAAGCTCATTTACCAGAGCATAAAGATAAGAAGCTGGTGCTACATTGCAAAAGTGGCAAAAGATCAATGATGGCTTGTGAGAAGTTAATTCAAGAAGGAGTTAATTTTGATATCTGGAATTTAGAAGGGGGTATTGAGGCTTGGCAAGCAACAAATTTGCCAATAATTTCAAATAAAAATATTCTACCATTGGAAAGGCAAGTGCAGGTAGCTGTTGGATCATTTATATTGCTGGGCTTAATTATGAATTATTTAACAAATAATCAATTATATCTAATTTTACCTCTTATCATCGGCGCTGGACTTTTAAACGCTGGCATAACTGGTTGGTGTGGATTGGGAAAATTATTATCCAATATGCCTTGGAATAAATGATAATTTGCGGCTTTATAGCGATATTATTGATGGGGGTTACGCTAGGATTGCTTGGTGCGGGAGGCTCAATCTTAACTGTGCCGATATTGGTATATCTTTTTGACACTTCTCCCACTTTAGCTACTAGCTATTCACTTTTATTAGTTGGATTTACTGCCCTAGCCGGATCATATTTCTATTTTATTAAAAAGCAGATAGATTTTGATATTGCTATAAAATTTGCTATCCCATCAATAATATCTGTTTATATAACCAGAAGATTTTTACTGCCAATAATCCCCAATAACTTTGTTCTTTTTAACTGGCAGATAGACAAGGATTTGTTTATTTTATTGTTATTTGCCGCAGTAATGCTTTTGACCTCTTATTCTATGATCAAAGGTCCAAGAAAAATATCTGCTAATAATAATGAATTATCATTAATTGCTAAAAATTCTTTTATTGTTATTGAGGCAGTGATAGTTGGCTTTGTTACCGCAATCATTGGTGCTGGCGGCGGATTTTTAATAGTTCCAGCTTTGATATTGCTAAATAAAATTAATGTTAAAACCGCAATAGGTAGCTCATTGTTAATAATAGCGGCCAAATCATTATCAGGATTTGTTGGCGATATACAAGGCGGAATTATTGTTGATTATGTATTGGCAACAAAATTACTAATTCTTGCTGCTATTGGTATGTTTTTAGGAGTCTTTCTTAGCAAATATATAAGTCCTGATAATCTTAAAAAATGGTTTGGATATTTTGTAATGATAGCTTCAATATTAATAATAATTAAAGAAATAGCGTTGTGAAGATAAAACATTTTTTTGATTTTGATACTGCAACTTTTAGCTATATTATCTCTGATTGCAAAACAAATAAATGTGCAATTATTGATCCTGTTTTAAATTATGATCAATTTTCGGGCGCAACCTCAACCAAATCAGCTGATGAGATTATATCCTATATAAAGGAATATAATTTAGAAGTTGAATGGATATTGGAAACTCACGTTCACGCCGATCATTTAACATCATCGCAATATTTGAAAGATAATCTGGGTGGCAAAGTAGCAATTGGAGAAAATATTATTGAGGTGGCTAAATTTTGGTCGCCAATTTTTAACAATGAGATAAAAATAGATGGATCTTATTTCGACATCTTGCTGCAAGATAAGCAAATAATAACAATCGGAAATATGACAACGAAAATAATCTATACTCCTGGTCACACCCCGGCATGCTGTTGTTATTTTGTAGGCGATGCTATTTTTGTTGGCGATACCATATTTCAGCCGCATGTTGGCACTGCTAGAACCGACTTTCCAGGAGGTAGCGCTCAAGATTTATATATATCAATACAAAAAATATTATCTCTACCTGATGCAACTAAAATTTATGTTGGCCACGATTACCCAGAAGATAAAGCGACCCCAATCTCTACAGTTAAAGAGCAGAAAGAGAAAAATATCATGATTGCAAAAAACGTAAATCAAGATGACTTTATTAAGGCTAGAAATAAAAAAGATGAGAATAAGTCAGTGCCCAAATTATTGCTTCCATCAATTCAATTTAATCTAAGAGCCGGGTCTTTTGGTAATAAAGAAGTTAATGGGATAAATTATATAAAAATACCGATAAATAAAATTGGATAGTTTTAGTTGATAAAGTTAAAAAGTCTCAAATTCCCATTATAAGCTTAATAATCATGGAAATAGCGGTTAAGCTTGAAATACCAAATAGCCACAGAATTACAAACCAAAGCCATTGTTTTTTTTGAGTAGAAAGGCTTTTCAACCATTCAATACATTGCTTTTTCACTGCTCTTTCCTCTAAAGATGTAATAAACATAGCCAGTATAAGTCAAAACAACTGGTAAAAATATCGTAATTCCTATTAACATGATAGATTGCGAGGTTGGTGCTGCAGCTGCTTGCCACAAATCCATTTCATAAGGCACAATCCATGGATACATGCTAATGGCAATTCCTAAATATGATAAGAAGAATAATAAAATAGTGAGTAAAAATGGCCTATATTCAGCTGATTTATTTAAATCATAATATATGGTCAAAAAAGTTATGATTGATATCAATGGAATTGGCGCAAGTAATAAAATATTTGGTATCGTAAACCATAAATCAATAATTCTCTCACTAATAAATGGCATAGTAATGGTGATTATTGACATAAAAATACCAACATAAATTAGGACATATTTTGCGGTTTTTCGAGCCCAAGTTTGAGTCTCGTTGTTGGTTTTCATTATTAACCAAGTGCTACCAAGTAAAGCATAGCCAAAAATCATTGCAATGCCGGTGATTATAGAAAATCCATTCACCCAATCTAAAGCTCCGCCAGAAAAAGCACGGTTTTCAACTTCAATTCCTTGAATAAAATTTCCTAAAATAATTCCTTGCATCAAAGCTGCTAAGATTGAGCCAATATGAAATGAGGTATCCCAAATTTTTTTCTGTTTTTTGCTATGAGATTTAAAGCGAAATTCAAAGGCGACGCCGCGAAAGATTAAGCCAACTAACATCAGTATAATTGGCATATAAAAAGCTGACATAATAATAGAATATGCTGGTGGAAAAGCTACAAAAAGACCGCCAGCACCCAAAACAAGCCAAGTTTCATTACCATCCCAAAAAGGCGCGATAGAGTTCATTATTTTGCTGCGGCAACTATCTGATGGCGCAAATGGAAACAAGATTCCGCAGCCAAGATCAAAGCCATCAAGTAAAACATAAAGAAAAACTGCCGTGGCAATTAGGAGTCCCCAAATAAGTGGTAGATCTAGAAAATTTGAAAAATCTATCATGATTTATTTATTGAATTAACCAAGGATGCTTGCTTGCTATGATCGTAAAATTTTTCTTCTTCTCCAACAACCGGACCTTTTTTAATTAACTTTAAAATATAATAGGTGCCCGCGCCAAAAATAAATGTGTAAACAATAATAAAAATAGCTAAGCTGATAGCAATTTGTGTGCCAATAACAGGCGACAGACTATCGGCAGTTCTTATTACGCCATAAACAGTATAAGGCTGCCTTCCAACCTCAGTTACAAACCAGCCAGCAAGAACCGCTATAAACCCTGAAGGGGTTAAAGCTGCGCACCAATATAAAAACCATCTAGTTTCAAAAATATTCTTTTTGAAATACAAAAATGCTGCAATAATGCCAGTTAAAATCATGGCAAATCCTATTGCCACCATAACTCTAAAAGACCAAAAAACTATCGCTACCGGCGGTTGATTTTCTACACCAAAAGATTTTAGACCCTTAATCTCACCATCAGCTTTATGAGTTAATATTATACTGGCCAGCTTTGGAATGGCGATTTCCATGTGGTTTTTTTGATTTTCTTGATCAGGAATAGCGAATAATCTTAGAGCTGCGCCTTTTTCATCTTCCCAAATACCCTCCATTGCCGCTACTTTTGCGGGTTGATGCTTTAAAGTGTTTAAGCCGTGATAATCTCCAACAACCAGCTGAATGGGAGCAATAAAAATTGCCATCAACATTGCTAAAGTAAAGGTAACTTTAGCATGTTTTACAAATTTATTTTTTAGCAAATAAAAAGCAGAAACTCCGCCAATTACAAAGGCGGTTGTTAAATATGCTGCCAATATCATATGTACAAGTCGGTAAGGAAAAGACGGATTAAATATAATATCCATCCAACTTGTGGGATATAATAAGCCATCTTCTTTTATTTCAAAGCCTTGCGGAGTTTGCATCCAGCTATTAGCTGACAATATCCAAAAAGCAGAAATCAAAGTTCCAACTGCAACAATACAAGTTGAGGTGAAATGCATTCTTTTACTAACCTTGCCCCAGCCAAACAACATTATACCAAGAAATGAAGCTTCTAAAAAGAAAGCTGTCAAAACTTCATAACCCAAAAGCGGCCCAATAACATTGCCAACCTTATCAGAAAATAATCCCCAATTAGTGCCAAATTGATATGACATGACAATGCCAGATACAACGCCCATGCCAAAGCAAACAGCAAATATTTTGATCCACATCTTGTATATTTCGACATAAATCGGATTGTTAGTTCTAAGATATTTATATTCTATTACAGTTAAAAAACTGGCAAGACCTATCGTGACAGCAGGAAAGATAATATGAAAACCAATAGTGAAGGCAAATTGAATTCTGGCTAGAATTTCAGCATTTGAATTAAGTATCTCCATCATGTTATTTGTAGATTAAGTTAAATCGTAAATATACATTAGATATATCTAATATTATGTCAAGAACTGAACGCAATTTTACACTATAGATGTTTAACAATAAAGCTACACCTTTCTAAGTCTTAATCTATAATTAGTAGAAAATGCCGACTGCATGTATCTAGCGACTTATACCAAAATCCAATACAAAAAAGTAAGCACTCTATGAAATAGCTTAATAAGTTTTAAGGTCACAATATTTTGCCTAAATCATTAATTATAAATTAAAAATAGTACCGTGAGGAGTATAATTAATATCTTGTAAATTTAAATTATTTAGTTACTGATTATTGCCTTAATTGTTACGCTTTAAAGCGCCATCTTTTATCTTAAATTTTAGTAACTTTGTAGTTATTGAAAATTTTTATAATCCAGCAACTCTAGATATTATTGAGATTTTAAAAATCCTTAATGCCTATAAATCTTTAAGATTTAGGATTTGAGATGATTATATACATATAGTAAAAAATTTATTTTAAAAAAATGCCCAAAGAGGATTTATTAAGCATGAACGGTATTGTGATGGAAGTTTTGCCAAATACCATATTTCGTGTTGAGCTTGAAAATGGTCACTTAATCACAGCTCATGCTTCAGGAAAGATTCGCAAGAATAAAATTAGAGTTCTTAAGGGAGATAAGGTTGAGGTTGAAATGACAACCTATGATTTGACTAAGGGTCGAATAGTTAGAAGAAACGTATAATTAAATCCGCCTTTAATGACAAATCTTGTTATTGTTGAATCCCCCGCCAAAGCAAAGACAATTGCTAAATATCTAGGTCCAGGATATGATGTAATAGCTTCGTTTGGTCATATTCGCGAATTACCAAGTAAAAATGGTTCGGTTGATACCAATAATGACTTTGCTATTAATTATGAAATATCACCAAAATCAACTAAACATGTCCGTGATATTGTAACCAAAGCTAAAACTTGTACAAAGCTAATTCTTGCACCAGATCCAGATCGAGAGGGGGAGTCTATTGCTTGGCACGTTTTAGAAGTTCTTAAAAACAAAAAAGCTATTAAGTCAACAATACCAGTGGAAAGAGTTGTTTTTAACTCAATAACAAAATCTGCAGTTAGTGATGCTATAAAAAATCCGCGTCAAATTAATATGGATTTAGTTAATGCGCAACAAGCCAGAAGAGCGCTTGATTATCTTGTTGGCTTTACCCTGTCACCAGTTTTGTGGCGCAAATTACCGGGCAGTAAATCAGCTGGCAGAGTTCAGTCAGTTTCTTTGAGGTTAATTTGTGATCGTGAAGATGAAATTGATAAATTTGTTAGCCGAGAATATTGGTCAATTAAACTATCTCTTAATAATCAAGATCATGAGCAATTTGAAGCTAATTTAATCGAGGTTGATGGTAAGAAGCTGGAGAAATTCTCTATTCAAAATAAAGATCAGGCTGAGATTATCAAAGATAAATTAAAAGAGAAGCAATATCAAATTGCCAAAATTACTAAAAAAGAAGTTAAAAGAAGGCCGCAACCACCTTTTACAACTTCTTCAATGCAGCAAGAAGCGGCAAGAAAGCTAGGCTTTTCTGCTAAAAAAACAATGATGGTAGCACAAAAGCTTTATGAAGGCATTGACATTGGCGGATCGACTCAGGGTTTGATAACTTATATGAGAACTGATTCAATTGAAGTTGCTCCAGAAGGTTTAAAAAACGCTCGCAGTGCCATTGAAATATTATATGGTAAAAAATATTTGCCAAAGCAGCCCAATCATTTTAAGAGTAAGGTTAAAAATGCACAAGAAGCCCACGAATCAATTAGACCAACTGACTTTTCTTTGAATCCTGATAAAATTAGAAATAATCTTGATCAGGACCAATTTTCCTTATACGATCTAATATGGAAAAGAATGATGGCATCACAAATGTCAGATGCTATTTTTGATCAAGTTGTGATTGATATTGTTACTATCCCAAGCTATGGTAAAGCTAGAACTGTTGGTACTACGATTAAATTTGACGGATTTTATAAGGTTTATCGTGAAGATAGAGATGATGAAAAAGAAGAGGATAAGCAAAATTTACCAAAATTATCAGAAGATGAAAATCTTAGTTTAAATGAAGTTAGGCCCAATCAGCACTTCACTGAACCACCGCCAAGATATTCTGAAGCTAGCCTTATTAAAAAAATGGAAGAATTAGGAATTGGTCGCCCATCAACATATGCCACTATTATTTCTGTTATCCAAGATCGTGGCTATGTTCGTATTGATAAAAAAAGATTTTTTCCAGAAGAAAGAGGTCGCATTGTAACGACATTTTTAAAAGAATTTTTTGCTAAATATGTTGAGTATAGCTACACAGCAGATCTAGAAAATGAACTTGACTATATATCTAATGGCGACATTGAGTGGAACCATTTTTTAGCAAAATTTTGGAAGGATTTTAGTAGTGATACAACGCAAGTTAGCGAAAAATCATTTCAAGAAGTGCTCGATGTATTAAATGAAAAGGTTGGTGAACATGTATTTGGTCGAGATGATACAGGAAAAATAAATGATTCTTGCGCATCATGCAAAGATGGAAAATTATCACTACGCTTAGGTAAATTTGGCTCTTTTATAGGTTGCTCAAACTATCCTGATTGCAAAAATAGTCGTAAAATTTTTATTGATGAAGCAAGTGAAACAAGCGGCGATAATAAATCTGGTTTTGAACCAAGAAATATCGGTGCTGATCCTGCTACCGGACTTGAGATGCAAGTTAAATTAGGTCCCTATGGCCCTTATATTGAGTTGCTGGGCAGTGAAATAGCTGCTGGTGAGGAGATAGTGAATGGCAAAAAGAAGAAAATTCGTGCTAAAAAGCCAAAAAGAGTTGCAATTCCCAAGGGAATTAATCCATCTGAAATAGACTCTAAAGTTGCTGCTAAGTTACTAACATTGCCACGCGAAGTTGGATTACATCCAGAAAATGGTGAAAAAATACTTGCAAGTATCGGGCCATTTGGTCCTTATCTTCTTTACGATAAGCAGTTTTTTTCGGTAAAGGATGACGACATTTTGGAGATTGGACTTAATCGCTCCGTTGATTTAATTGCTACTTTGATTGAAAAAAAGAAACACGCCCCCAAAAGACCAAAAAGAAAATATCCAATCAAGAAAAAGTCAAAAAAATAATAATACTAAAAGCTATATTTAAAATAGGTTAGCATTTATTAATTTTTAGCTTCATCTTTTTGTTTTTAAAAGCTATAAATCTTCAGCGCTTATCGGCATAATATCAATTCTAGATATTTTGAGATTTGATTTATTCTTTAGAAAAATTATTCACTAGCACTTCAAGTTTTCTAAAATAATTATTGCTTGACCTTTTTTAATTGGCTTTTTGTAACCCAGATTGTATTTGGAGTGGTTAAAATTGAGCTATATTTTTTCTTAAATTTGTTATTTAATTAAATGATTTGCTTTCTCATTGAGTGCTCATAATAACAAAATCAACTTTAAGATTTAAAAATATTTAAGGTTAGAATTTAAAGAAAAGCCTCCTATATAAAAATTTCAATTTTTTTTAGAGTTTTTGTATGTAAGGATTTTTTTTGCGACCCAATATTTAAAAATATTTTAATGGAGGCAGATTTGCTAAATATTACCAAGGATCATTTTTTTCAAAAGAGAATGCTTGAAGATCATGATAATCTTCATATAAGCAACGATGAATTGGTTAAAATTCAAGATGAAAACTTTGTGCAAAATAATTTTTTAAATCAAATTACCAAAGATCTAGATTTCAGTAATGACGCCACTATATTGTGCCAGTCTAAGATCAAAAATCCTAATTTTTTTTCCATCATCTATAGCAATAAGGCCTTTCAAGAGTTATTTGATGTTTTAAATGAAGATATCTTTGGCAAAAGTTATGATTTTTTATTAGAAGAGTTTAATTTAGATTATTCTTCCGAAGACCAAATTGAGTATTTCCGACTTATTAAAGATATCAAAGACTTTCACCCATGCTCAATCATAGTATCAATTCCTGGTCAAGATAATGCTGGTAATGATCATGATAAAAAAAGATTTAAAATAGATTTTAAGCCCGATAATTTTATTGATGATTTAGGCAGGAGGCATGCAAAATTCGTTTTCCATCGAATATCAAAATTAGATGAAGAATCTAAAAAAAGTTTTAATAAAAATAATACTTATGACGAGATGAGTGCCAAACAAAAATCTCGTCAAGAAAGTGAAACTCTCCTCAAGGGAATTGAAAGAGCTCTTCATAATGAAAGATTGTTGCGAAAAATAGCTTCTTTCATTATATCCGATATGCCAATTGATGAGATCGCTAATAAAGTTGCCAAATCAATATGCCAACATTTTCGTGTCGATCGCTGCATAATACATGACTATCGTAGCTCGCAGACTAGTTTTGTAGTTGAATATTGCGATACAAATATCAAAAATATTTTTGATAATAATAATCCTAACAGAATAAAATTACTAACTAAATATATTGATTTTCAGAATGCATTTTACAAAAAACATTCAGGAAAAGATAGTAAAAGCTGGGTGGCCATAGCTAATAATATAGCTGAAGATAATAATTTTTATGATATTCGAGATATCTGTAAAGATTTTCAAATTGCCACACAAATTGCTGTTACTACTGTATTTAATAATGAGGTTAATGGCGGTATATATATACATCAATCACAGAATAGATCTTGGCTAGCTGATGAAATCGAGGTTATTGAAATGATAGCGGATCAATTATCGATAGCGATAGATAGGTCGGTATCGGTAGAAAAAGTTATGGTTAGTAATCATGCTTTAATGGAAAAAACTGTTGAATTGAGGCAGGCTCTAAAGAAAGAGCAAGAAATGCGTAAAATGCAAAATGAGTTTGTGGCTTTGGTTTCTCACGAATTCAAAACCCCACTACAAATTATTGATGGCACAAGAGAATTGCTGCATAGAAAAGTAAAAAATATCAATCTTCAAGACCCTTCAATTGAAAAATGTTTTGATCGTATTAAGTCTGGAATTCAGCGCATGAATGGCTTGATAGGAAGCACTTTAAATCTAGCCAGGATGGAGAGTAGTGATGGCAAAATTAACATTGAGGCAAGTGATTTTGATATCCAAAAATTTATTTATGATATAATTGATAAGAACTCTAACCTAGCACAAAATCGCAATATAAAGTTCTTAATTAATATTAAAGACTTGCCACAAAAAATAAGCGGTGACCCTAAGCTGCTAGAGCATTCCTTTAATAATATTATTTCAAATGCCATTAAATACTCAAAAAATAATGGCTCTGTAAAAATTATAGCAAAATCTAATAATGAAAAAATAGCCATTAGAGTTGTCGATAGTGGTATTGGAATACCTAAAGATGATTTGCGCAACATAGGTCAGAAATTTTTTAGAGCCAATAATACCCTATCCGTTGCTGGAACCGGTATTGGATTATATCTCTCAAAGAATTTTATTAATCTGCATGGCGGAAATCTAGTAATTGATAGCGAGATTGATGTTGGAACCTCCATCACGGTTACATTGCCAAGATAAAATATATGTCGCTATTGATTATATTAAAATAATAATTAATACCATTCACAGTCCTATAGACTACTTATAAATAGATATCTTTTAAGGTTTTATTATTATATCAAATCTTATAAAATTAAAATATTTACAAGCTGCAACATATCATTATTGCAAATCAAGATTATTTAAAAATGAAATTACCGATACAAGCCTTTTTATGCTTCTTATTATTTGTCACAAACTCATTTGCTGATAGTTATCCTAAAGTTAGCGGGGATATTCTTTTGATGGGTCAAGCTGATTATATATCTTCAACCGAAGCAACAAATATTAAAAAAAATAATATCTTTCTTTATTCTGAAGCTGATTTTGCTTTAAACTTTGATAAAAATTGGTCTATCAAGACTCAGTGGCGTTCATTTCCCAATTCTCAGATTAGATCACATCAATATTATGACTTTAATAGATTTTATAGCTTCAATGACGGAGATAGAGGTATTAATGTAGATGATCAAGCCGTTGTTATTGAGGAGCTAAAGCTTGATTTCAAAAATGAAGATTTAAATTTTTATTTAGGAAAATTTGATCCAGGGTTTGGTAACGCTCATCATAAATCAAAAAGACTCGGTGTATTCACTTGGCAGTTTAACGAAGATTATAATCTTCGAGAAAAGATAGGTGGTGGTATATCAGCATTATTAGAAAATAGTATTATCTCATTTAGTACATTTTTTAATGATACAACGGGACTTAGTAAAAGCACTGTTCAAGAAAGGGGTAGAGCTAGTAGAGATTCTGGAATTGCTGGTAGCAATGGCACGCTTTCATCCTATTTAGTAGAAATTGACGGTAAGGATTTTTTTGGCGTTGAGAACCTTTATTATAATTTTGGCTATAGAGATCTTGGTATAGATAACGCTTTAAATCGTCGCGGAGAAACTGGTTATGTTGCTGGATTTGAATATCTTTATCATCTTAGCTCTAAAACAAAATTTGTGCCATTATTTGAGGCTGTAAAGATTGATGATTTTGGTGGCGCTAAGGGACGCGATGCCTTATATTATACTCTTTCTTTAGTTGCTAATTATAGTAGTTGGAGTGCTAGCACAACTTATAATAAAAGAGAAATTAAATCCGGCAATCAAGATGGTACTAAAATAGCTGATAATATGTTGCAAGCAACAATCGGTTATAAAATTAATAGAAACATGACGCTTGATGTCACTAGAGCTCAAATTAAAGAAAGTGGTCACAAATCAACTATTTTTGGCGCTAATTTGAGTTATTTATATCAATTTTAATTAAAAAATAAATTCAGAGCCTAATACCAAGTTGCAATCTATTTTAAAGATGATTTTTGGTATTAGGTTTGTGCTTGACAAGATTACGATCTATTTCGCTTTCTTGATAGAATTCTTCGCCAATCTTAATTTCTTCTCTATCCTTTAAAACTCGCCAAGAATTAGTGTCTCTTAGACTAAAAATACAGCCGCAATATTCTTGCTTATAAAAATTCTCTTTCTTGGCTATCTCATACATTCTCGATGCCCCGCCCTGCTTTCTCCAGTTAAAAGTCCAATAATTAATGCCATCATAATTTGCAGCCGCTCTGATGCCGCAATCATTAATTTGTTCCATATTTTTCCAGCGCGAAATTCCAAGAGAAGAAGTGATGGTGTGAAAGTTATTTTCATAAGCATAAAGTGCTGTGCGCTCAAATCTCATATCAAAACATTTAGTGCATCTCTCACCTCTTTCAGGCTCCCACTCCAAACCCTTAGCCCGCTTAAACCAGTTTTGCACATCATAATCAGCATCAATAAAGGGAATATCTAGCTTTTCGGCAAATCTTATATTCTCATTTTTACGAATCTCATATTCTTTCTTGGGATGAATATTGGGGTTATAAAAAAATATTGTTAGATCAATATTAGATTCTTTCATGCGCTCCATAATATCGCCAGCGCAAGGCGCGCAGCAACTATGCATCAAAACCTTATTGTCAATTGCATTTTGTGGTAATAATAATTTATCCATTTTTTATAAATAATATAATTTCTATGCCAGAACTACCAGAAGTTGAGACCGTTAAAAGAGGAATTGAAATTCTTAATAATTTGCAAATTAAAAGTGTTTTTCGCTCTGATAAAAAACTTCGCATCAATTCTCAAGAAAGTTTATATTTATTAAAACAACAAAAAATAAATAAAATCAAGAGAAGAGCGCGCTATTTAATTTGTGAAATCAGTAATAATAAAAGCCTTATTATTCATCTTGGCATGAGTGGCAAGCTTACAGTTGGTAAATTTTCTCATAAAAAACATGATCATTTTGCCTGCGAATTTGAGGATAAAACATGGCTTGTTTTTAATGATGCTCGTAGATTTGGCTTTATTGATTTGGTTGATAATAGCAATATTGACAATCACCAATTTCTTAAAAAGCTAGGCCCTGAGCCCCTTTTAGATGATTTTAATTTAAAATATTTTGCCAATAAACTAAAAAACAAATCAATGAATATCAAGACTGCCTTGATGGATAATTCTTTGGTTGTAGGGGTGGGGAATATTTATGCTAATGAATCTCTTTTTGACAGCAATATTAGCCCGCTTTGCCCTTCTAATAAAATTAGTGAAAAACAAGCCTTAAAGCTTATATCCTCAATTAAAAAAACTCTGCAAAAAGCGATAGATTTAGGGGGATCTTCTATTTCAGACTATGTCAATGCAACTGGCGAATTTGGTGGCTATCAAAGTAATTTTAGAGTTTATGGTCGCGAAAATGAAAAATGCTTTAATTGCAATGATAGCATAAAAAGAATAGTGCAAAATGGTCGCTCAACTTTTTTTTGCCCAAAATGTCAAAAATAATTCAAGTTTTTTTATAATATTTTTACTTAAGCACTGTTATCAACCCGTGCAGGGGTTGATATAGCTATTTTAAAAAAATAATCTCTTGCATCATCTGATATATTATGATATAATCATGTTTGGATACCATTCCAAGTCCAGCCTTTAGATAGGCTATATATTTTTAAGATTATGAGATTATACCAAAATCCATCTTTAATACTACATTTAACCTTTTTATTTTTGGTCCAAAATTTAAGCAATAAATCTTATGTTTATAACTATACACGGCGATTTATTGCTTAAATTTTATCCTCAAAACTAATTTGATTAAATGTAGTATTAAAGATGGATTTTGGTATAATAAATTCTTGGAAAAATATTCAATTAATATCAGTTGCTTCACAAGGTCCTTGGTCAACAGTTGAACTTATTACTGGGTGATCTAATAGAAGCTTTAATTAGGTTAGATATATTTTTATGCCAGATACAGGGTATCAATCGTTAACAAATTTTCTTAAAAAGGAACGTTATTATTATGATAAAGAACGATCTAAAGCGTGGTACATTGATCGGTTAGAATACCTTGGACAATTCACCGATAGTGTTTCGTCTGTTTCGTCAGAAGATCGATCAATATTTTGGGGAAATGTTAAATTATTTTCATCTCATGCAAAAAAATACCTTGATCTTGATGCAAAAATCAGAGCATTAGGTAAAGTTTACAATCACGTGGATAAACTAACGGAAGCGAAGCAAGATTGCGAAAAATCAGCTTGTGATCAAATAAATTATTTTAATAATCTTTTTAATCAAAATCCAAAATTATTTGCTAGAATTTTAGCTAAAGACATAACAAATACCGACAATAAAGATAAATTAAAAGAATTTTTTGATAACGCTAAAG
>DDCV01000060.1:18178-19502 GCA_002335845.1 Rickettsiales bacterium UBA1997
AGAGCAAGTAGAGCAACTTAAAGAATATTACCCCAAATTAATATCAGAGCATAGAGAGCTATTAGTAAAAGAATATCAAGAATCATGTACGAATCATCGTATTCAATGGTACACGCCATCGTTAATGTTTAATACCGATCGTCAAACAGTAGCAGGCGTTTTCAAAATTAATATTCAAGTTCACCCCGATGATTTGACAAAGGCCGTTGAAACCTTGATTAAAAAAGGCTTATTGATAGACCAAGATAATTGGGGCAATACTTATCAGAAAACAGCACCTTTTTTTTCAGATAATTTAAGCATAATTCTTTATGAAGAGCTAAATGCCGATCCGGCAAAATGGAATAAAAGAATTAATGCCGTTGAAGTTGCCTTATTTGAGGCCGGAGTTAGACCAAGAGCGTTAAATAAAAGATCTGGAAGGGGATCGGTGGTTAATGACAAAAAAATTCCTGGTGCAATATATAGCTTTTATAAAAAAGATAATGACTACAATTGGGACCCAAATTGGGAAGAAGAGGATTATGATTATAAACAAGATTATAAAATAGATAGTGTTTTACAGGAAAATGAGGAAAGCATTTGTTCTTTTGATGATCTAAAGAAACTTACAGGTCAAACTGATTACGAAGACGTTGCAAAAAAAATTAACATAGTAGAAATACAAAATTTATTTGATTATAGCAATACACTGCATTCTAATTACCATAATAAACTCGATCCCGCAAATACCAGCTATATTCAATTTAAATCTAGAAATAGTCATCCTAAATTTAAATACTTTAAGATTGAAAATGCTACTTCAGATGATACAAAAAAAATTATACAAAATATTTATTCATATCACTGTTCGGTGGGATGGACAAAGGATAAAGGTATAGTTGGCCAGGTCAATGTTACTGAATTATTCCCAAAAATTAAAGAAAAAATTACATTAATTGGACAAAAAATATATCAAAATTCAAGTAATAAAGCAGATTTAGAGAAATTAAAATCATCCTATGAATTTTATCAAACATTATCAACATTAAAGCATGAAGATGCCCAAAAAATTCAACATGATAAAACACAAGACGGCTCAATTCCAGAAGATGAATCAAAAGGCCTAAAACAAGAGTTAAATGAGGCAAACCATATCATTGGTGAAAAACATCATTTACTCAATGTTGAGGTAAAAATGGCCAATATTTTGCAAACCTCGTGTCAAGCAATAGTAAATGCTGGAAATTATATCTTAGATAATGGCAGATATGGGATAAGCGGCCTAAATAAAGCGATACATGATGCAATTGATGGTGAAGCGGTTTATGACGTCAAAGAAATT